>CACYBR010000389.1 GCA_902772705.1 uncultured Planctomycetota bacterium | reverse complement strand
TCTTTATTCCCTTTAAATCACTTACTGTAATCCGTCACAGCGCCTTTCGACTTATCAGGGTCGGCGGGACGTTGCGGTTTGACGGCAGGGTTCTCTTCAATTTCTTTGAGAAGTTCTTCAACCCCGCGCTCAAGTTGCGGATCGTGTCCTTCGAGAACGGCCTTTGGCTCCTGCCAGACTTCAATGTCAGGATCGACGCCATGACCTTCGATCACATATTCGCCCGTCTCGCTATTCGTCGCAGTGAGCGGAACGGAAACGGAACCGCCGTCCGTAAGGGGTCCGCGACCAGAGATCCCGACCACGCCGCCCCAGCTCCTCTTGCCGATAAGCTTGCCAAGGCCAGACTTGCGGAAGTAATACGGGAAGATGTCGCCGTCGCTGGCGCTCGTCTCATTGAGAAGGCATACAAACTTCGCGTTCGTCGCGATCGTCGGATAGGTCGTAGGCGTTTCTCGTACCTTGCCGTAACGTGTTCCGAGAACCTTCTGATTCAGACGCATGATGATCCACGGAGAAATGTTTCCACCGCCGTTGCTACGCTCGTCGATAACGATTCCTTCTTTGCGAAGCTGCGGATAGTACCACTTGATGAATTCGTAAGCGCCGTTGCCGCCCATATCGGGAATATGGACGTAGCCAAGACGACCGTCGCTAAGTTGCGCAACACGTTTCTGACGATCAAGAACGAAATTCAAATACCGGAGATTGTCTTCACTGTCGACCGGTTTATACGACGTCGTCCACGATTGTTCTTCCGTTCCGTCCTTACTGAGCGTAAGTTCGACACGATCCTTCTTGTTTTCGAGGAGACGATACGGGTTGTCAGAGCCGACGAGCCTGACGCCGTCGATCGCCAACACGTAATCGCCTTCAGAAGCGTTGACGCCCACCTCAGTGAGCGGAGAACGATACTTCGGCTCTTCATTCTGACCAGGATAGATTTTCGAAATTTTATAGAGATTCTTTTCCTGATCAAGTTCAAAGAGCGCGCCCGGAAGACCGACGACCGGTCGTTCCGGTTGAATAAAATCGCCGCCTTCAACGTAGGTGTGGCCTATGTTGAGCTCGCCAATCATTTCGGTGAGAATATACGTCAGATCAGAACGGTGCGAAACGTACGGCAAAAGCGAACGATATTGATTTCCAACGGCGTCCCAGTCAAGTCCGTGCATATTCTTGACATAGAAATAATCGCGAAAACGCCGCCATACTTCTTCGAAGACTTCGTTCCATTCCTCTCTGGGATTGAGATCGCAATACATGGCGTCAACGGAGAATACTTTGGAATCTCCTCCTTTGGAGCCGACGTCGTACATACGGTAGCCCGCCTTATGCGTCAACAGCTTCTTACCGTCGGCGGAGACGGAGTATCCGCTGAAATCTTCAATGAACGTTTCCTTCTTTAGGTTCTTAAGATCGAAAGACAGAAGCTTCGGAACGCCGTTGCTGTTACGACCGTAAAATTCCTCCGGTTCCTGAACAAAGAAAAGGAAATCGCCGGCGCACGAAAGCGCGCTGTAGTTTTCAGAATCGACCGGGAGACGAACGACTCGCGATTCAATTCCGTCAAAATCAATCTTTTTCGATTCGTCGGAGGCGACTTCTTCTTTCTTTTCTTCGCCCTCCTTCTCGTCGTCTTTCTTAACCTCAGATTCTGGCGCCTCGTCGCTCTCGCGGACAAACGTATTCTTGACGTCCTTTCGGAGCGCAACGGCAAAAATCCCATTGAAGCGATCGCCGGCAAAATTCCATTCTATCGAACTGAACTGCGGATAAAACTCGCGCTGACCAATGTAGAACAGCCAGTTTCCGTCGCTCGACCACGCCGGCGAGAAATTGTTAAACATCGGATCGGTCACACGACGAGACGTTTTGGACTCTTTCTCCCAGACATAGATCGCGTCGTACTCCGTACTCTCGCCGAGCTCATACGCGAGGTAAGCGCCGTCGGGAGACCATTCGGCGCCCGGGAATCCTGCGTACTTGTCGCGCGCGACTTCGATTAATTCGCCTGCCTGCGGCGCGACGTTCGGATCATCATAGCTGAGCGTCAGAACATAGAGACGATTCATCGAATCGCGAAATGAAAGCGCCTTGGAGTCGGGCGCCCACTGCAGAGAATCAAGCTTCGCACGAAGAGAACTCGTAAGCTGAAGTTTTCCCTTTTCTCCCTTCTGATCGATCACATAAATCTGATCTTCGCCGGACTCGTCCGAGATAAACGCGATCCAGCGTCCGTCCGCAGACCAAACCGGACAACGATCGTGCGCCCCGGACGTTCTGGTAAGGTTACGCGTCTGTCCGTTTTCAATGGGAACGGTGAAAATGTCGCCACGAGCGGTAAACAAGGCTCGCTTTCCCTCCGGACTGAGTCCGAACGATTCTATATGTCGCCACGCCTGGACGCGCGAAGGTCGTGCGGCAAGGCCGTCGTGGGGAACGTGAATCGAGAGTTCTCGCGTCTCGTTCGAAGACGGACGGTAGACGAAAAGCGAGCCGCCGTTTTCATACACGATCTGATCGTCGCCGTCGGAAGACGCCCAGCGAAGATCCCACTCGGTATAGTTCGAAAGTTTTTCGATCTTAACGTCGTTTTCGGGCGTATAGCGGTACAGATTC
>CACYBR010000388.1 GCA_902772705.1 uncultured Planctomycetota bacterium | reverse complement strand
TTGTTCAAAAATGAATCACTATCGGATTTCGAGGGCCACGTTCAGATTATATTCAGAGTCAGAAAAATGTCTATCGTTAAAAGGACGCAAAAAGAAGAGATTGTAGCCGGGTATAATTAGACAAGACTAATTATTTTTTGTCAAAAAAGCGTTAAAAAATGTTTTTTCTAAGAATCTTCCTATTGCTCTTTGCCGTTTATGCCATATATTTACGCCTGACTTTGAAAAGTCGTCCAATTTTAGCAAAAATAATTAGCCTCGTCTAATTATTGCGCGCGTTTCACGTTGCGATTATAAAAGATCGCGAGTAAGCTCAAAGGCGTTTTAGTCATGTTTGATTCTGTCGCTGTCGTTGGCGCCACCGGCGCTGTGGGTACCCTCATTATCCGTATGCTTCAGGAACGAAAGTTTCCATATAAAAAGATGAAGTTTCTCGCGTCCAGACGAAGCGTTGGCAAGGTCGTCCCTTTCAACGGCGGCGAGATTCGCGTCGAAGAGCTATGTCCGGACGCGTTCAACGACGTTGATCTGGTTATCGCCAGCACGCCCGACGACGTTGCGCGCGACTTCATCCCGGAGGCGCGCAAACGCGTTAAGGTCATTGTCGACGAAAGCGGATACTGGCGCATGTATCCCGACGTGCCGCTCGTCATTCCGGAGGTCAACGCCGAGGCTATCCTCAAGCACAAGGGGCTGATCTCAAGTCCGAACTGCTCGACGACACAGATGGTCGTGGCGCTCAAGCCGCTGCACGATTATGCGAGGGTTCGTCGCGTCGTCGTGAGCACGTATCAGGCGACGAGCGGCGCGGGACTTGCCGGAAATCGCGATCTGGTCGTAAGCTCGAAGGCATGGCTCGACAACGACAACCGATATACTGAATGCGAATGCGAGACGTTCCCTTATCCGATCGGCTTTAACTGCATTCCGCAAATTGGCAGCGAGAAGGAACGCGGCTATACGTCAGAGGAACTCAAGCTTCTCCATGAGACGCGCAAGATTCTTGGCGATTCCTCGATTCAGGTCTGCCCGACCGCCGTTCGGGTTCCCGTCGCGAACTGCCATTCCGAAAGCGTCGTCGTTGAGACCGAACGGAAGATTTCCGTCGAGAAGGCGCGCGAGCTCTTCGCTTCCATGCCGGGCGTCACGCTCATGGACGACCTCTCGAAAAAGCTTTATCCGACCCCGTATCATTGCCACGACACGGACGACGTCTATGTCGGTCGCATCCGCGAGGATATGTCGGCGGCCAATTCGCTCGCATTCTGGTGCGTGAGCGACAACCTGCGCAAGGGCGCGGCGACGAACGCCGTCCAGATCGCCGAGTGGATCCAGCAGAATATGTGATCGCCTCTCTGCGATTGAGCGCAGGAAACGAACGACGTGAAAGCGCCCGATTTTATTCAGACGGACGTCGTTTTGGTTCATACGAGGGACTGATTGACGAACAGAAAACGCGCCGCGTGGAGTATGGTTCTCCACGACGGCGCTTTTTTTGTTTTGCAGACGAGACGAGACAGAATGAACAGGATTGATAAAATATGCCGGAAACGCCGCGCGTCCCGGTCGCGAAAAAAAGACGACCTTGCGTCCTCTTGCGCTTTCGGTCTGGTTGACGAGGGTCAGACGCCGTATAATAAACGCGCTTAGCCGTCCGCGCGTTGCGGACGACCCGTCCTAACTCAGCCGTCCTCTGCTCATGTATCCGATAGTTTTCGACCCGCTCGGCGGAAGCTGGACCCTGGTCGCGGTCCTGCTCGTCGCGATTGCGACCGTGATTCTGGCCGTTCCGCCCAGAACGCGCGGTCTGTCGGTCTTTCGCCGTCGTTTTGAGACGGGACTGCGCCTTCTTACGCTCTTGATCTTCGCCGTTCTTTTCTCGCGTCCTTCGCTCGTCGTCGTAGAGGTCGAGGAACTCCCTGCGACCATAACGTTTCTGTGCGATCTTTCCGAAAGTATGACGATCGAGGACGGGGACGCTTCGGGCAAAACGCGCTACGAGGCGATGCGCGCGGCGTTTGACGGGGCGCGCGACTCGATGAGGCTCCTTTGCGAGAAATTCGACGTTCAGGTCGTCGGGTTCGGCGAATCGACGGAGGAGCTTCCGCTCGAGGACGGAGTCGTCGCGTTTCCGGAGAAGCCGACGCGTCAGGAGTCGCGACTGGGCGACGCGCTGGCGGACGCGCTTCGTACGACGGCGGGCAAACGGCTTTTGAGCGTCGCGGTCCTCTCCGACGGAACGCAACGCGCGTTAGATCCGGACGCGACGACGCCGCAGGACGTCGCGTTGCGATACCGCGCGGCAGAGCGTCCAATCACGGCGATTCCCTTCGGTTCGACGGAGGGCTCGGCGTCGACGCGCGACCTTGCGATTGTGGACCTTCGAGCAAACGATCGCGTTTTTCTTGGCAACGAGTTCGTGGTTTCCGGCCAGCTTCGCGCGACCGGGTATGCGGGTCGTGAGACGCTGGCGCGGTTTGAGTTCGAAACCGAGCCCGGCAAAATGACGGTCGTAGGAGAGCAGACGTTCACGCCCCGATCGGACGACGCGACGATTCCGTGGCAGTTTACGTGCAAGCCGGAGACGGCGGGCGAATGGAAGCTTCGCGTTTCGACGCCGGTCCAGCCGGACGAGCTTCTCGCGTCGAACAACGAGCTCAGCGCGTTCGTCGAAGCGATCGACGGCGGCGTGAAGGCGCTCTATATCGAAGGGACGCGGCGTTACGAGCAGAATTTCCTGCGCGCCGCGCTCGACTCTTCGTCTGACGTTTTTGTGCGATACTGGCGTCCTCCTGTCTCCTCGCTCGTCGCGAAATTTCCGAAGAAGACCGAGGCGGAGCTCGTTTCGACGCTTACGTCGTCGCGCAAATCGCTCGTTGACTCGTTCTTTACGCCGGGCAAATTTTCGACGTATGTCATTGGCGACGTGGATTCCACCGCGTTCCAGAAGGAAGAGCTTCAGGCGCTCGCCGAGCTCGTGGAACAGGGCGCGGGACTCGTCGTGCTCGCGGGCGAGCGCTCGCTGAGCCTCGGGGGCTACGCGGAGACGCCTCTGGCGGAGGTTCTGCCCGTTGAAACGCTCGCGGGCGCGCGCGTGCCCCTTGATTCCGATCTTTCCAGCTTCGAGACGCTCGGAACGCGATCTGAACGCGTCAGGCTTATCGGCGACTATTTTGCCGAGCCCGCAGAAGACGCGCTCGACTCGCGCGACGCGTATGCGATCAGTTTAAGCGTGGATCCGAAGAAAAACCTCGAGCTCTGGAAGTCGCTTCCTCCCCTTTCGGACGTCTATCGCGTCGGCCGCGTGAAGCGGAACGCGACGACGTTGCTGGTCGCGCGTCCCGCCGGCGCGAACGGCGCGGTCGCGCCTTTGCTGGCGACGCATCATTACGGGCTCGGGCGCGTTGCGGTCGTCGCGACGGATACGACGTGGCGGTGGCGCATGCGCGGCAAGGAGTCGGAGCATGCGAAATTCTGGCGACAGTTGATTCTGTGGTCCGCGCGGACGGACGAGCTTCTCGAGGGCGAGCTTGCGATCGAAACCGACTCCGCGCGCCTTGCTCCCGGCGAAGAAGTCGCGTTCAGCGTAATCTATCGTCCGAAGGAAGGGGAGAATCTCGATCAGGTACGCGCCGAAGCGACGATCGTGACGCCCGACGGCGTCCGGACGCCAACGCCGTTGACGCGCGAGCAGGGCGTATGGCGCGGCGCAGGCGCGGTAACCGACGCGCTGGGCGACTATCAGATCGAGGCGGCGCTGATCTCGGAGACGGGCGAAACGCTTCAGACGACGCGCTCTCGATTTCTCGTCTATGAGAAGAATCTCGAACTCGAACGTCCGGGCGCGTCGCTCGACGTTATGGAGAACCTTGCCGTTACGACGCAGGGCAAGACAGTCGCGCCCGCCGACTTTAAAAGCTATATCGACGAGCTCCTGAAGGAACGCGCGACGATCGTCGACACGCGCGAGGCGAAACATTCGCTCTACGACTCCTGGGGAGTCTTTCTCGCCTTCGTCGCGTTAATGACGGTCGATTGGCTTCTGCGGCGCAAATGGGGGATGGTCTGACGGCGCTTGCGCGGAAGACAGGGTCGCAAATCAAAAGGCGCGGAACGAACGTTCATTCGCTCCGCGCCCTTTTCATATACTCGTTCAACGAGGGGGGGCTGGACGCCGATTACTTTGTTCCCGTCGCCTTGTTGACGAGGAGCTTGAGCTTCGAATCCGGATTGACGAGCTTGCCGGCCGCCAGATCGTCTTCGTGGAATCTCGCGACGTAGATTTCCTTCGCGCCGTAACGTTCAAAATCGTACGTGACGAAGATCGCGCCGTCTTCGGTCTGCCCTCCGTCGGGGTAGGAAACCTGATTGCGTTCGTCGAGCACGAGTCCGTCGCTCCAGGTCGCGCCGTCGTCGTACGAGACGAACGCGGTCATTTGCGAGCGTCCGACGTCCTGATCGATAGGACCGTTCTTGACGAGCAGCAGCGCGCCAGACTTCAGGCGTCGCAAGAAGAATCGCGACGACGTGTGTTTGATCGTCGATTCCCTGAAGGGAGTCCATGTGCGTCCGCCGTCGTTTGAGGTCGATTCGCCGATTCCCTTTGTCGTGCGGTTCAGGATCCAGAAGGAACCGTCTTTCTTTTCGACGACGTTGTGTTCGTCAAAGACCGAAACGTTCGTTGGGACCTCGACGCGTCCGTAAAAATCAAGGGTCGCGCCCTTGTCCGTTGATATGTAGACGTTGGCGCCGCGCAGGTCACGGTCGATATGATAGAAGGAGTCCATGCGCCAGATGGAGACGGGGAAGAGCCAGCGGTTCCGCGAATCGACGATCGGCTTGCACATCATGATTCCGTTGCAAAGACGTCGCGGGGCGGACCATGTCGCGTCGACGCCCTTTTCCGGGTCGGAGGTCGTCATGGCCCAGACGCCGACGCGTCCGTCCCAGATGCTCACGGGAAAGTCGGGTCGGAATTCGCCCTGCGACCAGAAGAGCCAGAGTTTTCCGTCCGGGTCGCGCCAGATCGTCGAGTCGAACGCGCGGACGCGGTCGGCGGGATCGATCGCCATGATCGGCGCGGACCATGTTTCGCCGCGGTCGCCGCTGTAGGAGAGCAGCACGTAGTTGGCGCCGCATTCCGTATCGCCGCCGGAATACCAGCAGCACCAGACTCCGCCGTTCGCGTCGACTTCCAGACTCGCGATTCCCTGCCAGATTCGGTTGGCGTCGGAGTATTTTTCAGGCGCGGGTCGCAGGACGTCCGGGGGCGCGAGCGGGTCGACGGG
>CACYBR010000387.1 GCA_902772705.1 uncultured Planctomycetota bacterium | reverse complement strand
GTCCTCCTGAGAAGCTGGTTCGTCCATGCGTCGTAGACGGCGATCGAGACGTTTTCTTCGGAGACGGTTGGGGCGATCACGACCGTTTCGGAATTGGCCCAGATCGTCGTGGAATCGACGGTCAGCGTCGGCGCCTGCGTGTCGTAAACCCAGGAATAACTCGACGATCCGACGCCGGAGTTGCCGTAGACGTCCTGGAGTCCCGCGAGGTTGAGCGTGATTTCATAGACGCCGTCGTCGGTCAGGAAATGTTCGAGCCCGACGATTCGCCAGCGTTGACCCTGTTCGGTCGTGTCGACGACGCCCATGACAAAGTTCGAGTCGAGCGTAATTGGCTCGCCGTTGCGTGTGAACGCGACGTCGTCAAGCTGGAAGCTTTCGAACGTCACGGGCTCGTCAAAGACGACGTCGACGGAGTACGCGGGAACGTTCATATAGCCCGCCGCGTCGCCGTCCCAGACGGCGGAGCCGGGCCCGATCGTGTCCTTTTGCCATACGAGGGTCTTTTCGCCGACGCCGGCGACGCCAGCGGCGCTCGCGACGCCGCGCGATTTAACGGTCAGGAAGTATTTGTCTTCTTCGCCAGTCGCGTATGCGAGGCCCATAATCCGATAGCGCGATTCGTTGATTCGTACGATCGAGACCTTCTGAGAATCGATCAGGTTGTCGTCGGCGTTCCCTCTGGTCAGCAGGAGGTCGTCCGTCGTGAAGCTCCTCGGGCTGATCGCCTGGGAGAAGACGACTTCGACGGACTCGATCGCCGCGTCGGCGTTTCCTTCGGGCGCGTTCTCAAAGCCGACGACGATCGGCGCCTCGGCGGCGGTCGTCCACGAAACGTCGAAACGTTCGTCGACGCCCTGATTTCCGTTGACGTCTTTGATTCCCAGCGTGTTGATCGTGAGGACGTATTCCCCGTCGCTTGACGCGGAGTCGGGAAGATTGACGATTCGATAGAGCGTTCCAGAGACGTTTTCAAACGCGATACCGGCGAGGTCGACGTTTTCGCCGTTGCGCGTCATTTCGACGGCGTCGGCGGTCAGCGTCGACGCGTTGATCGGCTCGCTGAATTCGAATTCGAGCGATTCGAGGGGCAAAGTCCGGTATGACACGCCCTCGCTGGGATTGGCGATCGCAAGGATCGTCGGCGGCGTCTGGTCGCTCGAATCGAAGTAGAGCGTGTAGGTATGCCGCGCCTCCGAGTCGTCGGCGTTGAAGTCGAGGAGATGGAACGCGTCCTGTATGACGGGCCGTTTGTCGGCGCCCTTTAACGTCCGGTTGGTCGTCCACGCGTTTTCGAGCGGAATTTCGACGCCGTCGTCGCGAACGACTCTGACGAGCCGGTAATCGCCGAGCATGAGCCGATCGTCAGTCAGGCGCGCGTAGTTCCACCCATGCTGGAGCGTCGCGGAGACGGTCATTGACAGGTCGTCGGCGTGTTCGCCTTCGAAGCCGGCGTTGGTTGCGACGGAGACCGCCTCGACAGCGCCGTCGGAGAGATAGAGCGTGTCGGGCGTCGCCTTTGAATCCTCAATGGCGTTGACGAGGAAGTCGGGCTTCGCGTCGCCGTTCTGAGCGTCGACCTTACGGATCAGCGAAAGAATCTCGACCTTTTTGATGATCGAGAACTGTTCGTCGCCGAAATCGTTTCGATGCCGGAACGAGACTTCGCAGTCCTCGAACTGACCCTGAAGCGTCGAGGTCATGAACCATTCCCCGATCGTAATTTCGCCCGGTTCGACGTTGCCGAAGTTCACGGTCAGGGTCGGCGACGCTTCTTCTCCGTCGACCTGCGAGCCGACGATGCAGAAGTCGACGAGCAGCCCCTTTTCGTTGTCGACGATTTTCGGTTGCGCCGACTCGATATACAGATTCTGCGCGACGCCCGCGCCGTTGTTTTTGACCATGACGGCAAGTTCAAAGAGCTCGGACGGCTCGATCTCGTCGGTCCACGGGTCGTCGGCGAACACGTCGTGCTGCATGAAGTAAGTCAGTTCAAGCTCTGGCTGCGGGAAGACGGTGATCGAAGCGGCGGCCATTTTATGGACGACCGTCGCGCCGTTGCGCGAATAGCTCAGATAACCGCCGACGTAATACTCCTCGGGTCCGTCCTGAGCGAGCTCCGTCGACGGCACGAGAATCCAGTGCGCAACGCCCTGAGTCTTGCCCGACAGCGCGCCGAGCGACTCGCCGTCGCCGCCGGTGAAACCTTCCGTCGTCGGCGCCTTGACGGCAAACATGGACGTAACGTCGTTTCCATTCGAGTCCATAACGACGATATTGACGTCGACGTCGTCCAGATCTTTCGTCGTGGCGTTGGTCAGGACAAGTCTGGCGTCGAACGCGTCGCGTGTGAGAACCGCTTTCTGTTCAATTTGCATCGACACGGTCGCGCAGACTCCCTTGTCGGCGGCCGCCTGCGCTTCGTCGTACGCGGTGTAGATCGCGTCGACGTCGTCGTCGGTCAGGACGTCGTCGGCGGCGAAGGACAGCCCCAGCTCCTCCTTCATTTCGTCGTAGGATTCATACCCCATTCCTTCGGCGAGGTCTGCGGCGGTCGGACGCCAGTTTTCCAGTTCGCTGAAATCGTCAAGATCAGCCAGGTCGAGGTCCGTCCCGAAGAATTCTTCCCACGTAAAGACGGGACGCCCTGACGGTTCCTGGTCGCCGGTGGACGAGGAATCGGTTTCAGCTTCAACGACGGCGGAGGAGTTCGAGTTGCCAATGCATTTTTTCTCCACCAGCGGCAAGCTGATTCTCCCTCCCAGTTTGTTCGTTGGTTGCTCGCTGGCTGGAATTTGCACGTAGGTTGGTAGTTGCAGCTCAAAGACGCCTTCGACGGTAATCCCGTCCCAGCAGGCTTCGAGGCTCCATCCTTTGCCCTTGCACCATCCGACGGTGGCAGAGACGCCAGTTGAGATTGTTCCCGTAATCTCAGCGGAAAGGCCTGACCATTCTTTTTCTCCATCTCCAAAAACTTTGCCGCCAATGGAAATGGAGCCAGAGAGTACCGGCGCGACGCTTCCTGAGGCCGAAACGGAACCGCACAGCGTGGCGTTGCCGTCGCAATCCTTTCCTCCTTCAATAGAAATCCCGCCTCCCAGATTAAGCTCAACGCCCGCCTTGAAGCTCGCCTCCGCGTCATAAAGTTCAAGTCCTGGAATGTCGATATAGTCGAGACAATTTTGGAGCGAGGCTTCATACTTGAATCCGTAGAAGACTCCGGCTGACACCCCCGCAGAGGCAGAGAGCGACCACTGCCATTTGCCTGTGTCTTCCTGCCCTGAGCCTGACGAACATGGCTGACAGCATTTCTCACGGCTACCGGCGACGCTTAAATTAAGTTTATCAACACTGACGTCGCCAGTCGGCCAGAGCTTCGAGAGAACTTTAGCGAGCTTGTCGGCCAGAAACTCGCTAATCCATCCAACGGAGAACGATCCTTCCACCTTTGTTGGCTTGCAATCGCACGGGTTACAGTTGGAGGATGAGACGGAGACTTTAGCGGCCGAGATCGAACCTGAGCCTGTGTAGCCGCTCCCGCCGCCGGGAAACCATCCGCCGGAATAACCGCCATAATTTCCGCTGCCGGAACCCCCGAAATAATGTCCGCCGCCGGAATACTTGCTTGTGGGAACGTAAAGGGAACTCCCACAACCCGTTCCTCCGGCATAGACAAGAGCGATCGGCGCCGAGGCGCGACGGACGCCGCCGCATTCCCAGTCGTAGATATACCCGCACGACGCGTTGAAGCAGTCGTTACTGCCCGCCCATCCTCCGCCGGAGCCTGTGGCGTTGGAAACGTCATGAACGTCCGCGGCAGTTTCGTCGATTCGTTCAATAATGCAAGGCACGACGACGGTCGTTTTGGCGGGAAGAACGTCGACAATTTCGACAAGAGGCGTCATTTTGTAACGACCGCCGCCGTCGAAGTTAAGCATGACGTTGCTTGCCGCGATGAATCCATGGTTGGTAAACTCGATTTCGACCTGCATTCGGTCGCCAACGGCAGTCAGAGGCGTGAGATCAATCTTCTCCGGCTTGGCGATAACAACCGGTTTGGGGACGTTTGTGACGAAATTGGTCTTAACTTCAATGTCGTAGACGTCCTCGATCGTCGTAGGCGTGACGGTCCACTCGTAGGTTACCGCCTGATACGGCAGACATGCGAGCATGGAGTTTGCGCCGTCCTTGACGTAGAACGTCGAGGTAAATTCGTCGTGTTCTCCCGCGCTGACGCGAACGTCGTAGTATCCTTCCGGAAGGTCCGCGACGTTGAAGGAGCCCGACGCGTCCGTAACGCCGGAAACGACGGTCGCGCCGGAGAGCGAGTCGACGACCGAGACGGCCGCGCCTGCGAGCGTCGGTTTCGTCTCGTCGTAGTAATACCATTCGTCGACGGCGACGAGCGAGAGGGAGCCGACGCATTCGGAGACCGTTCGAATCGAGAAGGGAACGCGGGTCGATCTGTTGGCGTAGTTAATCGCGAAATTTCCGTTCCAGATCGTGAGTTCGACGTCGTCCTGAGGCGAGAAGAGAACGTCGATCGTTCTCGTTTCGCCGGGCGCGAGCGATTTGAGGGTCGCGCCCTGAAGGCATGAGATCCATTGTACGGGGAACGCGAACGAGATCTCTCCCGTCTCCGCGCCGCCGTTGTTCGTCAGTTCGAGCTTGAGCGTTTTCTGCGAGCCGGGAACGACGGCGGCGTTCAAATCAGCGTAGCATGAAACGGACGGCTCGAGGGGCGCGACGAAGACCTCGAAGGAGACGTCGACCGGCTGCACGCCGTCGGCGGAGAATCGCAGCGTGACGAGAGAACGCGGATTCTCCATGTTGAGCGCGTGGAGCGTGACGTTTGCGGTCGTCTCGCCGTAACCTGCGATCAGTTCCGCGAGATTGAGCTCGACGTCGATCGAGTCCGACTTTTCGAGGAGTTCGCACTTCAGACCGGTAAGCGGTATGTTGGTCGGATTCGCCAGAACGAAGGACTTCGACGCGTATTCGCCGTCGTACAGACCGACAAAGCCCGAGGTTCCGTTGACGACGAGCTTCATGACGGAGAACGAATCCTGTCGCGTTCCGCTTTCGAGCGCCGGATGCGTTGCGGAGACCTCGAAGGTTCCGAATTCGTTCGCGTAAGGAGTCCACTGGGCGGTCCACTGACCGTTTTCATCGGTCGTCGCGTTGATCGTACGGACGATTCCCGTTGTGAGGGAGACGATATGGATCGCGACGTCGACGTTGGCCGCAGGAATCGTTTTCTCTCCGTTTTCGTCGAAAACGTCGTTGCGATACGCGGTTCCGAAGAGCGGTACGGCGTCGCCGACGCCCGCTTTCTCGACGTCGGTTTCAACGACGACGGAGTAGGGAGCCGCGATATAGAGCGGCGTCGCCGACGCGACCGTGTTGTTGACCCTGATAAGATCGTCGACCGCTCGCTCGGAGTCGACTTCGACGACGATCCAGTACGAACCGACAACCTTGGGAAGTTCGACCTCCGCGATCCGCGTATAACTGTTCTGACCCGGCTCGTGCGACAGCGCGCCCGTATGCGAACAGGTCGCCAGCAGAACGGCGTCGTCGCCGGGTACGCGCGTCTTCGAAAGCCAGACCTTTTCGATCCAGCCGCCGACGACGTCGGCCGGCGCCGTTCCTCTGTTGCCAACGACGTAACTCAGCGACGTCGTGGCGCCCGCGTATTGCGAGCTGGGAAACTCGATATCAGAAACGAACAGGTCGGGATTCCTGAAACTGGTCACGTGGATCATCGAGGAGACGGACGACATGCCGTTCGCGGTCGCGAGGAGCGTCGTCCAGCTCGAACCGACGTTCTCGTTTGCGACGAGCTCGAAAGGATCGGAGACCGTTTTGCCCCCGGGAATCACGACTTGTTCCGGAACGGACAGCGCGCTGGAATCGGAAGACCTCAGCGTGACGACGAGCGGTTCGTCGGACGCTTCGGCGCGTGAAATCGTCGCGAACGTCGTTTCTCCCGCTTCCAGAACCGTTTTGTCGACGTTCAGTCTGAGCGCGGCGCGGTCGTCGTCGAGGAACGTGACCGTCGCCGTCGCGCTGCCGGAGCTCGCGCTCGTCATGGAACAACCGCAGTTTTCCTGAATGCCAGACGCGACGATCGTCAGTTCGACGTCGCCGGTAATCTCCCAGCCGTCGATCGCGTCGACAAAGAATTCGACCGACGTTTCGTTCGCCGGTATGACGACTTCTCGCGGAAGGCGGATAAAACGTTCGTTTTCAGGGTCGTTTTGACAGGAGAGCGCGACGCGCAGCGCGGAATCTACCGCTTCCGCGCGCGCGACCGTTCCGATGAGCGCGTAACTGCCGTCGATTTCCGATATGTACTGCGACGCGAAAGAAAGTGCGATCGTCGGCTCGTCGTCGTCCTCGATCGTCGCCTCCAACACGCCTGACGTCCAACGCGGCGCCGACGCGGTGATCCTGACTGTTTCGGAGCTTTCGGGGATCGTGTCGTCGACGACGTTCAAAACGACGGTCGCGGAGGACGAGCCCGCGGGCACGACGACGGACCCGGGGAAGGTCAGCTGATTCGGACGCGAGACGTAGAGGCGGACGGTCGTGTCTTCCTGAACGACGTGGTCCAGACTGACGGTCAGCGTGACGTCGTCTCCTTCGTCGAGGGTCGTCTTATCCGCCGAAAGGGTGATAACGGCGACGTCCTTGTCGGTAATCTGAATCGTCGATTCGACGGCGGGGTAGCCGTCAAGAGTCGCGGTGATTGTCGCGGTCTGATCGCCGTCGAACTCGTTGTCGGCGAGCGCGTTGAAGTAGAAGACCGCCGACGTCTGACCAGCGGGTATGACGACGGACGCGGGCGCTTCGAGCTCGGTCGCGTCGCTGACCGTGATGACGACGGTCGCGTCCTGTTCGACGGAGCCGCTGCGCGTAACGGTCGCGCGAATCGATTGGTCGCCCTCGTTGACGTACGACTTGGCGACTGCGAGGAAGAGCTTGCCGGCGAGCGACGCCTGCGCGGAAAGCCCGACGTTGTTGTTTTCGTTTGTTTCAGGGAGCGAGTTGTCTGGATCTGCGACGACGAGGAACCGGAAGGCTCCGACGCGGGTCGACGACGGGATCGCGACGGTCGTGGTTCGACTCTCGGAGCCGCCGGGCGCGAGCGCGCCGGAGCGACGCAGCGTCGTGAGCGCAATCGCGTCGTTGGTCGTTCCGTCGAAGGACATGTAGATCGTTTCATTCCAGGAACCTGCGGTCGCCAGCTCGCCGACGTTCTCCGTCGTCCATGAAAGCGTCGCCTGATCGCCGGGCGCGACGTTCGACGGACCCGTTATCGCGCTCACGACAAGGTCGGGCGTTCTCTCATAATCGAGCGTGATCTTTTGGGAAACCGCCGTGTTGTTCGTCTCGTTGAGCTCAAGGACGGCGCCGTAGACGTCGGATTCCATGACGAGATAATAGTCGCCGGGTCCCCAGCCTGATTCGTTAAGCGGGATCGAAACGGTCGCGCTACGCGTGACGGAACCGTCGACTGCGATTGCGGTTCCGAGCGTCGAGCCCGTTCCCGAGTCGAGCGTGGCCAGATGCAGCCGTGAACCGGAACCGTCCGGCGTCCTGGCGAGATAGAGCTGGTTGCGCCATGATCCGAGCGCGTTGGCTGTTCCTGTGTTGACTTCGGTCCAGGAAAGGTTGAGCTTTGCGCCGAGCGCGGCGGTTTCTGGCGCCGTCACGTTGGAAATGGAGAGGTCTGGCAGCTTGAGTTCAAAGGTTCCGACGTATTTGTCGTCCGCTTCGCCGTTCGGGTAGGCTCCGTTCTGGTTCATCACGAGACCCTTTTCGCTGAGAATGTTGGGCCCGATTTCGACGCGGTAAAGTCCGCTAACGATCGACGACCGGTCTAAATAGACTCGGAACGACGTGCTCGCGGCGTTGAGCGCGCTGATGGAATAGATCCCGATCGACATGCCCGCGGGATTGACGACGACAATGTCGTCTTCCGTGAAGGAACCGCGATTGATCACGCCGTCAAAATACACGTCGACGAAGGGACGAGACGCGTTCGTCGACGACGCTCCGCAGGGAACGACGGAAACGACTCTGGCGCCCGAAACGTAATCAATATTGAAGCTCAGGCGCGTCGACGTCGCGTACTTCTGAAGAACAAAGAGTTCGCTGTATTCCAGACCGGAACAGGTCGTCGCGTCGTCGAACGAAAGGTTCTCCGCCTCGACGACGATAAAGCCGCGACTTCCGATTTTCCCCGCGCTGCCTGCGGGCTTGACGAGCTCGACTTTGCCCGAAATCCAGGCGTTCCCGGAAACCGCGAGCGAAACGTAGTCCGCGTCGCCGCGTTCCATCTCGGAAGTGATCGTCGCGGAAAGCGTTCCCGTCGTGGTCTGGGAGTAGTCGCCTTCGAGCTCGATTCCGCCGATATCCGTTTTGACCGTTCCCGCGTTCGTCAGGTTCGTCGCGATTTTCCCGGAGCCCTGCAGGACGCCGGCTGCGGCAAGCACGAGGTTTGACGACGGCTGGAACCCGTTTCCCTCGAACGTGAGCGTTCCGCTGAACGTCGCCAGACTCGGCATGGAAACGACCGATTCGCGCAGGATTTCCAGCGTTCCGCCGGTCCAGGTCGTCAGCGCCGGGAAGGAAACGGTCGTGTAAGGGGTCGACGTGAAGTTCATATTGGCGACAGAGACGAGCGCCGGGAGAGATCGGGTCGTTTTGTCGGTGGTGAATCTTAAGGATCTGTTGTTGCCTTCCGTTTTGATTGTCTGAAGCGAATCGAGAGTAATTGTCCCGCCGACTCTTTCGATAATGCTCAGATATGAGGCTCCTGAGACAGTAATCTCTGTCAGCGAGGAAAGATCAATTTCCCCGCCGTCCTCGGCGGAGACCCCCTTGTCTGCGGAGGACGACGACGCCTTCATCGTCGTGAGGTTCGGGAGGCTGAGTTTGGTTCCCGCGCCGGTTACTGTGAAGATTGCGTCGCTAGACGAGGCGCTTTTCTGGTAACTTGCCGCGTTGAGCGTGAGCTGCGCGCCCCCCGAGAGCGTGAACACGCTGTCGTCGATATTGACAAGGTTCGGGACGCTCACGACGGCGCTCGCGTCTGCGATTGTTATTTTACCGTTGGCATAGGTCGTCAGCGCCGGGAGGTTATACGTTTCGCCCGCGTGCGCCGTGATCGTCATATACTTGGCGGATCTGAGACTGTCCAGCTTGACGACGCCCCCCGATGTTGCTGTAATTGCCTTGTCGGCATAATTGTCCGAGCCACCCTCGAACGACGTCAGCGAGGAAAGATCAATTTCCCCGCCGTTCTCGGCGGAGACGCTCATGTCTGCGTAATTCCTCGTTGCCTTCATCGTCGTGAGGTTGGGGAAGCTGAGTTTGGTTCCTGCGCCGGTTACGGAGAAGATTGCGCCGTCAGACGAGTCGCGTCTCTGGTAACTTTCCGCGTTGAGCGTGAGCTGCGCGCCCCCCGAGAGCGTGAACACGCTGCCGTCGATATTGACAAGGTTCGGAACGCTCACAACGGCGCTCGCGTCTGCGATTGTTAGCGTCCCGTTGGTATAGGTCGTCAGCGCCGGGAGGTTATACGTTTCGCCTGCGTGCGCCGTGATCGTCATATACTTGGCGAAGCTGAGACTGTCCAGCTTGACGACGCCCCC
>CACYBR010000386.1 GCA_902772705.1 uncultured Planctomycetota bacterium | reverse complement strand
CTTTCCTGCGCCGCTTTCGTCGAAAAGGGAATTCGGACCGACGACGACTGAGTAACACGCGCCTTCCGCAGATTGGGACGGACAATGATAGACGTCGGGCGTTTCCGTCTGATATTGTCGGTTATAGTCGCTGTCCCAGGGCTCGTCGAGTCTAATTTTCGAAAAGAGGTCTCTTTCCTTTTCTCCAAGATACGGAAGGATAAGAACGCGCCAGCTATGAAGCGGCTTTCCGGCTTCGTCAACGGTAAACGCCGGCGGAAGGGTCCCGTTTTCCGCTTGATATTGCAGGATCGCGTTTTGAATCCTGAACAAGTTAATTCCACATTGTTGGATACAAAACCCTCCGCAAATTGCGTTACGATTCAAAACGACGAGAGTGCCAAAGAGATCGGCCCATTCTCTGGAACGCTTCGTGCGGTTTAGACTCCGGAGAGCAAACCCGTTGACGGGAAAGTCCGTTTTGTCAATATCAAACCCTTCGCGACTGGCGGCGTCGCAAAACTCGTTAACACGTTCCAGAAAAGAGTTTCCGTCAATAAATCGGGAGGCGACGGAAATTGTCCCCGGGAGCAGATACGAGTAATAATGGTCCTCGTCGTATATTTGAATTAATTCTTGTCGTTCGGAAGCCGACGCCAGAGCAAAACCGACCGCCTTCGGAGTCGTTTCAAAGAGACGACCGTTCCTGAGCGTTTGCTCCAACGTTTCGTCAAAACGAAAGTCGCCAAACAATTCGTCAAAATACGCCGCCTGTCGCGAAAGCAGCGTTAAGGCTTCGCTGTTCGCGACGTTGATCGAGACGGGAATCTCCATCCCGATCCGTAAAATATTGAAAGCACACAAATTCGCCATTAGCTGGCAGTGTGTTCCGTTCAAAATCAACCGCGCGAGTTGAAATATTAAGCGCTGATCGTCCAGCGCCCCGTCTGGATCGTCCGTTGCAATACGATAAATCGCCCTGACTTTCAATTTTCGCGCGATTGTTTTGGAATAATCATACCAGGCGAGGCTTTCGTCAAGCATCCACAAGAGATCCTCGTTTGGAATATGATATGCGCCGAACGACTTCTTTTTGAGGGCTTTTTCGTAAACCTCAAAGGCTTTCTCCCGGCCATGAACCCAGTTCCCGACGTTCTGTAGCTCTTCCTGAGACCAGGTCGTCGGCGACGTCAACTTTGATTCTGGCAATATTTCTTCTTGAGAATAATAGTTCAAGAGTTCGGGCTGATTCCACAATTCCGGCTCAGAAGTCGGGTTGACGCCAAACTTTTCACAGTTATACGACCATTCGTTGTCGCGAAAGTTTTTTTCTTGCGGATCGCTGGATTTTATAAAATCGTCCCAGGATCCTGCAAAACGCTGAATACCTGCGTACAAAACCTCCGGGCCGAACGCTCTAAGAACGTCGCCAAATCCGTTTTCCGCCGGATCTCCGAGACCGTCGTCCTGACGCTCAAGATAATACCGACGATAATCGACTAATTTCCCGTCAGGGGTCAGCGGCTCCGTCAAAACCGTCGTTTCAGGAGAGATCCTTAAAGGAGAAGACCGCTGTCCTGCGATTACTGAGATTACTAACAAGATGCAACACAAAAGCGAAGCCGCCAAATAATAGCGCTTTTTAGCCCAAAACGGACGTTTCGATCGATCTGTTTTCATTGTTGTTTCCCGTGCTTAACTGTCTGGAAAACGTTGCTTTCTGACAGTCGGCGTAGTCGGACCTCGAGCCTGTTGTCTTTTATACGAAGCCTCCGGACCCTTATCGTACCTCTGTGGATTTACCATACCTGGTATAAGCCTTCTGAAAATTGTCCATCGCCGCGAATCTCTTCACTGGCGTCCAGAGCTTATTTAATTAAACCTCCTCCGCCAAAATTAAAATGAAAAAGAAGTATCTTTCCAAGTCTCTCCATTTTTTGCGCCGCCTCTCCTTTTGGCATGGATCCATGAGTTTTCTTGCCATCCAAGTCTCCTAGCGCGGCTTTTTCTTGCTTCTTTAAGTTTCTCCAGTTGTCATAACCTGTTTTGCTTTTGCCTTTTAGGGAGTCGTAATATTCTTTCAGCGCTTCAAAAGCGATGGATTGAGGAGTTTGAGACTGCTCCTCGTTAAGCTTCTTCTGTTCCTTCTTGACCTTTCGGAGAAAATCCTTGAATGAGTTCGATTTATTTTCAATAAAGTATTGGGCGTAATACAGTTCAATATATTGTCCCCGCTGGCTACGAGAGGACTCAGGTGTTTTCCAAATGACGGATTCTTTTTCATTATTGATGAGGGTCTCCCCATAGTAACCCAAAAAGATAGAAGAACCGTCCTTGAGACAATAATAAACGGTATTGCTTTCCTTTCGAACGCACAAATGAGGAGTATGTGGAGCAATATCCCCATGACAATACGGACATTCATTATGCGCCAGAACCCCGTCGTCGTCCCCGACAAAGTAGGTATGCGCTCCCTCAACCTCGATATTATAGACGCGCCGTTTCTCCGCGAGCTCTTCGCGCGAGATAAACGCTACGCTCTCGCCTTTGGCGTTCAGACACAGATCGCCCTCGACGAGCTCCTCCGCGCGAACCCAGCCCTTGCCGAGCACGTAGAACGGATGCTCCGGCGTGCAAACAAGCTCCTGACCCTCAAATCGCAACCGCACGACCGTCTTCTCGCCGTTGTCGAAGAAGCGAACGACCTTCGCGGGCGCCGGGGCTGATTCCGGGTTAAGCTGGTCGGCGGCGAGAACGAGATCGCCGGGGCGCAGCGTCTCGATCGCGCGGCGCGAACCGTCCGCCATGAGGACTGGCGTTCCTGCGACGAAGCAGACCTCGTAATCGAACGTTGGGTTCGTAAAGATTCCTGAAAGCGCGACCGTCGCGTTAAAGTGATCGATTCGTTCCTGATGGTAGGAATAGACCTGATCGTTCAGAGTAACTCGGTCCGAATACTGCGTCGCGGCGACCGAAAGCGCGGTCAGATACGTT
>CACYBR010000385.1 GCA_902772705.1 uncultured Planctomycetota bacterium | reverse complement strand
GTCTCTCTTGGTCGCGAAATCAACAAACTGCCGATGGTGGTCGGCGATTCTCCCGGCTTTCTGGTCAATCGTCTGCTTCAGGCGTTTCTAAACGAGGCGCTCGCCGAACTCGACGAGGGCGTTCCTGCGGAGCGGGTCGAGGCGCTCAGTCGTCGTTTCGGCATGAAAGTCCCGCCTTTGCGAGTCATCGACGAAATCGGAGTCGACGTCGCGATGCTCTCGGGCAAATCGTTCTATAAGGCGTTCCCAGAACGAACGCACGCGTCGACGATCCTTCCGGGGCTGCTGCGCGCGGAGCGCTACGGGCGTAAGACGCGGCATGGTTTCTATCGTTACGAAAGCCGTTCCGGTTGGCAGGACGACGCGACGTTCGACGCGGATCGCGAGACGCTCCGTCGACTTGCGGACCCCACGATCGGCTCGATCGTTGAAAACGTCGATCCTCGTCTCCATACGGACGAGGCGCTCGGGCTTCGTTCGGCGCTCGTGATTCTCTTTGAGGCGGCGCGACTGGTAGAAGAAGGAGTCGTCGGCTCGCTTCGCGACGTCGACGCGGGGCTGGTCCTTGCGCTGGGCGCGCCTCGGGATCGCGGCGGAATCTGCTACTGGGCGCTGTCGTTCGGACTCGATATTCTTCTTGAAGCGGCAAAAGAATTTGAACCGCTTGGCGCGCGTTTTAAGGCGCCGGAGCTTCTCGTCAAACTTTCTGAAGAACTCGGCGGTCGACGCCGATGACGCCAGCGTCTTGATTTCGACGCCGCTGGTCGTTACAATCGTGTCTCAGCCGCCCTGATAAGAATATGAGAGCGACGACGCGGGTACGTCGCGCGGCCAGAGGGGAAGAGTTATGACAGACACAGCGACTTTTTTGAAATGGGAAACCTCGCATAAGGGCGTGAGGATCACAGGTTGCGTCAAATCGGCGCAGGGCGAGGTCGTGATTCCGGAAAGTCTCGGCGGCGTCGAGGTGCGCGAGATTGGCGACAACGCTTTTGCCAACTGCGCCGACATAACGTCGATCGTCGTTCCTTCCACCGTCCTGACCATCGGACGCAACGCGTTTCAGTGGTGTCGTTCGCTTCAGTCGATCGCACTGCCCAGCGGAATCTCTGAAATACCCGAAGGGACGTTTCAATGCTGCTTCAAGCTCACGGACGTCAAGCTTCCTGAGACGGTCGCGACGATCGGCGATCGCGCGTTCATGCGCTGTCATCTTCTTCCAGAGATCGACTTCAACGACCGGCTCGCGCATATCGGCGCGAGCGCCTTTGAAAAATGTCTTTCCCTCAAAAAGGTCATTCTTTCGAACAGCGTGACAGACGTCGGGGACCATGCGTTCGCAGGCTGCGTCTCGCTCGCGCTTTTCGTGGCGGCGAACGTTTCCAAACTCGGCGCCGGCGCGCTCGCGGGCTGTTCGTCGCTGACGGACGTCAAGGTTTTCAGCGGCAATCAGACGTTCCATCGCAGCAGCAGCGGCGCGCTTTTTACGAAAGACAAGCGCAAGCTCGTTCTCTATCCCGCGGGAATCAAGGACGAGAGCTTTACGGTTCCGGCGGAAACGATCGAGATCGGTTCGAGCGCGTTTGAGAGCGTCAAAACGCTCTCGTCGATCACGCTCAGTCCCAACACGGTCGCGATCGGCGCGCACGCGTTCAAAAACTGCGCGTCCCTGGAAACAATCGCGATTGGTCCGAAGATCGAAAGAATTGGCGCCGGCGCGTTTCAGGAATGCGAGGCGCTCAGGAAAATCGAACTGCCCGACACGCTTAAAGAATTGGCTGACGAAACCTTCAGCGGCTGTTCGTCCCTCAGAACGATACGGTTTCCCAAGGGAATCGTTCGAATCGGCGCGAGCGCCTTTGAAGACTGCTCCGACCTCCGCGAGGTCGTTTTAAGCCCGACCGTCAAACGGATCGAGCAAAACGCGTTCAACGGATGCTCGCTCCTGTCGAAGGTCGCGTTCCCTCAAGGGCTTGAATACGTCGGGGACAGCGCGTTCGAAGACTGCGCCGGAGACGACGAGGAGGAGTCGCTGCGCGAGCTCGAGCTGCCCGAGAGCGTGCGCGAAATCGGGGCATGGTGCTTCTCCGACTCCTCGCGCCTTAACAGGGTCGCGCTTCCGTCGACGCTCGAAAAAATCGGCGTCGGAGCCTTCGCGTTCTGCTCCGAACTGCAAATCATCGACGTCGCGCACGACAATCCCCGCTTTACGACGATCGAGGGCGCGCTCTACACGAAGGACGGTACGACGCTCCTCGCGTATCCCGCCGGTAAAAAGGAAACGACCTTCGCGGTTCCGGAATCCTGCCGCGCGATCGCGCCCCACGCCTTTGCGCTCTGCGGCGCTCTTCAAGAGATCGTCCTGACGCCGAACGTCGTCAGGATTGGTCGCGGAGCGTTCTCCGGCTCCTCCATTAAGAAATTCGTCGCGCCCCGCGGCCTTGTCGCGCTCCCCGACGATCTGTTCTGGGGATGCGCCTGGCTGGAAAACGTCGCGCTGCCCAGCGGACTGCGACAAATCGGCGCGCGGACGTTCCGAGGATGCGCGCGACTCAAGGAAATCACGCTGCCCGACACGCTGCGTTCGATCGGCGACGAGGCCTTTTTCGGTTGCGTTTCGCTCACGAAGCTTTCGCTGCCGGCGGCGGTTTCGGAACTCGACGGACGTCCTTTCGGCGAAACGACGAGTCTTGCGCAAATCGACGTCGATCCGAAGAACGGCAGTTTTATGTCCGTCGACGGCGTGCTCTTCTCCGGCTCCGGACTCGAACTGCTGCTCCATCCAACGGCGCGAAAAGCGACGGAATACGCGATTCCCGCGGACGTCGCGACGCTCTCGTCGGGCGCCTTCGCGACGCAGCGTTATCTGACGACGCTTCGCATTCCTTCGAGCGTCACGACGATCGAGGACGACGCGATCGACCGCCGGCTCCGGCTCGTCGTTAAGAACGGGTCCTTCGCGCACAGCTGGGTCCAGAAAGAATCGTCGAAATCGGGTCGCAAGCGCGTCTTCTCGACCTATTGAGCCGTCGTTCTCCCAAAACAAAAGCCCGAACCGCATACGTTTGCGATTCGGGCTTTTGCAACGTTCAGACTCGGCGACTATTCCTCGCCGTCGGCGAACTCGACGCGCGGTTCGAGAACAAGACGGGCGGACGTTCCTTCGGGGACGGGTTCGAGCGCAAGGACGGCGCTCGCGCTCGCGACGGTCGCGCCGACGATCTCCAAAACGCTTGC
>CACYBR010000384.1 GCA_902772705.1 uncultured Planctomycetota bacterium | reverse complement strand
CTACAACTCGACGAGCGTCGACCTTGCGGGCAACGCGCGCGTCGTTGGCAGTTCGATCGACCTTGGTCCTTACGAATATCAGTCTTCCTCGAGCGCGGTCCTCGACGAAATCTTCGCCGACGAGCTCGACGATCTTTTCGAAGACTGATTTTCGTCCCGTACCGCCGATAACGCGCGTAACGTCTTGAGACGTCGCTCTTGACGCCAGGTTCAACGAAGCGTCGCGCGGTTGAGGTTGCGCCTTTCGTAAAAAACAAGGATCTCTTCCACAGGGGGAGATCCTTGTTTCGTTCCTTACGCTTCCCCTTTCTTCCCGCGCTGCCGTCGTTAACACGACCGTTCCCTCAGAAGACGCTTCTCTATCGTCCTATCCCTATCTATATCAACACACAGTCTCTTTTTAACCAGATCTAAAAAAATTCTAAAATAGGACTTGTCTCATAAATAAATATTTTCTACACTCCCCGACGTTACGGGGTGGGGAAATATGCTAATTACGCAAATTTTCACGCCGTTCAAAAACTCCGTTCTACGATCAATATTTGACCCCACGGAGGATAACAAGAAGAAAACGCTTATGTCATTTTAAATAATTTGACTCGTTCGTCGCGCTCACGGCAAACGTTGTTCGTCCGTGGGTCAGACGAATTGCGTCCACATCGAATTATAACTGAGGATCATCAAATGAAAAAGAACTACGCTGCTTCCAATTGCGCCGCTCGCGCTCTGCGTATCGAATCCCTTGAAAATCGCGCCATGCTCTCCGCGACGCCCTTCGACGGCGCCGCTGAAGTCGTTTCGGACGTGAATGAAATCGCCGCGACCGAGGTCGTCGACGACGCTCCTATCGTCGTCACGCTCGTCGATTCGGAATCGTCCGACGCTTCTGAAGAAAACGTCTGCGTTGCCACGTACTCGGTTGAAACCCGCGTCGCGACCTTCTCGTGGGCTGAGATGGACGGCGCTCAGACCTATAAGCTGCGAATCTCGCGCGACGGCGGCGAAACCTGGTATCAGTACGCCAAGGATCTTGAAGGAACCGAAACAAACGTCAACGGCCTCTATCCGACGCGCTCATACGACTTTATCCTCAGCGGTTATGATTCCAACGGCGTCAAGCTTGAAGAAGAGTACGCCTTCACCTTCGCGCCGGTCGGAATCAAGACCGACGTCGACGCTTACACCGTCGGTCAGCCGATCACGGCGACGCTCCGCGTTGCGGAAAACGGCGCCGCCGATATTCGCTGGTACGCGATCGTCGACGGCGAAGACGTCGAAATCGAAGAGGCGCGCGGTTCGCTCGAATATGCTCCCGAAAACAACCTCTACGACCTGAAGGTCGTCGCCGTCGGAACTGGCGATTCTCAGGGCGCCTACGCGGAAGCGACCGTCGCAAAGCCCTCTCCTGTCTCCTTCGAGTACGACGCCCAAACGCGAGTCGTCACCCTCGACTGGGACGCGCTTGGCGACGCGACGAACTATAAAATTCAGCTCTCCCGAAACGACGGCGAGACCTGGCTTAAGTACGTTGAGAATCAAGACGACTGCTCCTTCAATATCAACGGACTCTATCCCGGATATTCTTACGTATTCCGCGTCTACGGCTTCACCGACGACGGCGCGCGCGTTCCGGGAAACTACGAGGCGACCTTCGCGCCGGTCGGAATCAAGACCGACGCGGTTTCCTATGTCTCCGGCGACACGATCTCCGCGACCATTGTCGGCGCCGAGAATGCGACTGGGGACGTCTCATGGTATCTCGTCGCCGGCTCCGAAGACGTCGAAATCGTCGAGGCGCGCGGAAGTCTCTCCTACACGCCTGACGACGATCTGTACGATCTGAAAGTCGTCGTCGTCGGAACTGGCGATTCCGAAGGCTCATTCGCCGAAAAAACGATTAAGAGCAACGGCGACGTCGCACGCTTCGACTACGTTGCGGAAACTCGCGTCGCTCAGCTATCATGGCGTCCTGTCGACGACGCCGTTGTCTATAAGATTCAGATCTCGCGCAACGGCGGTCAAAACTGGTATCAGTACGCCAAGAATATCACGACCACGACTCATCAGATCAACGGACTGTATATCGGCAAATCCTATCAGTTCCACGTGATCGGTTTCTCGGAAGACGGAACCAAGCTCGACGATATCTATGACGTCGACTTTACTCCCGTCGCCGATTCGACCGACTCCGTCGTCGACGAAGCTTTTGCAAGCCTCTTCGTCGATGAACTCTACGACTGATCGCGAAGCGTCTGCAAAAGACTAACATCCTCGACAGAAAAGGGGTTCTCCCAAAAAGGAGAACCCCTTTTTTCTGTTATCGCGAAGGTTTGACTCCGACTCGCAAAAAAACAAGGGCTTTCCAACAATAAAGGAAAAGCCCTTGTTCTCGTACTGCGCTAATGCGTCGACTTTCACATCACAACGACAACACGTATTCGATCAGATCGTCTTGTTCCTCTTTGGAGAGTTTCTCAAACTGCCCTTCTCTGACTCCATGCTTACCCTGTTCGAGCAGATCGCGAATCGTGGTATACGCGCCCGTGTTGAGATACGGAGCGGTGCGCCAAACTTCAATGAGCGTCGGCGTGTCAAACTTATCAAAGAAGTCGTTGGGATCCTGGGATCCTACGCGATGCAACCGAAGATCGGTGAAGTAGTTCGATTCAATATGACATGAAGAACACCCGACTTCGTCGCTGTCAAAGAGCTTCTTGCCGCGTTTTGCCGACTCGCTCAGCTCGCCGTCTACGAGATACGGACTGGGCATGGGGCGCAGCGCTTTAAGATATTCGTCGACGCAGCACGCGTTTTCTTCCTTATACGGCATGAAAAGGATATGAACGAAGCCCGCGCGTACCGCCGTCTCGCCGTCCGCCCGAATCCCTGTTATCATGCACGGCGGCGTTTCATGCGCAAGAAGCATACTCTTCGTATTCTTGAGATTGCCCGTGCCGTCGTTGAGGAGGTCCCAGTTGAATCCGTCGGCGCGCGCGTCCGGATGGCAAGTCACACAGCTGAGCCAATGCTCAAAGCACGCGGTGGCGTCGTGGAAGAGAACTTCGCCGCGACGACGCATTGTCAGGACGGGCTTGGGCGCAAGGCGCGCAAACGCACGATCGAATCTCACTCCGCGCATCGGTTCGCTCGGAACTAGCGGGATAAAACGCAACGGAGCCGTATGGTTCGGATCGTCGCGCGTTTCGGCAAAGAGCGCGGCGCTCGCGTTCTCCTCTGAACTGGCAAGAGGCTCGTTCACAACTATCGGCTTGCCGTCGGCCTCCATATCGGCGACCCCAGCCTCATTTGCAGCTTCAAGGGTCACGGGCGGCTTTTCCTGCCGTACATAGGATTCCGGGAAATAGCTGAAAGGAGGGGTAAGATTGATGGTCGCGCGGCAAATCGCGTCGTCGAAGTACGAAAGAACGTAAACGTCGTCGCCACGCGTTACAAGTTGTCGTAAGCCTTTGAAACCAAACTTCACGCGAAGTCGGAACGGCAACTGGACCTCGCCGTCGGCAAAAGAAGAATAGGAGTACGCGCCGTAGCCTGGTCGCGCCCATTCAGGACGATCGTTGATCTTTTCGATCAGTCGTTTCAGAGGCAGATAAATAAGCTCGTCTGTGCCGGCGATCGAGACGATCAGACGTTCGCCGTCGTCAGAACACGCGACGCCCCACGGATTGCCGGAGCCGAGTTCTGCGTCGTCGAGGAAAAAAATCTCGACAAGCTTCTTCTCTTCTATGTCGACGCACAGCACGCAGTTCTCAGAGATCCAGCCGCCGGAAACCTGACTCGTTATGGAGGTGTACGAACACTGGACCGCAGAGATAAACGCGTAGCGCCCGTCCGACGTAATCGCGACGTCATGGAGGAGGTTGTGGCTGTTGTAGAGTTCTATGATCGACAGTTCGTCGCGCTCCAGATCAATCACGCGCACGTTCGCGTGGGTAAAGTTCTGATTCGCGGGCATGTCTGTAAGGCGGTTGGCGACGACGAGCTTATCCTGCTTCGGCGTGATCGCCAGCGCATAGGGCTCGCGGCCCGCTTCCCACCGACGCGTTTCTTCAAGAGTCTGAGCGTCAAACTCCTTGACCAGCCCCGCGAAGCAGTTGGTTATATAAATGAAATCGCCCTTATCAGTCGAACGGACGGCGACGTCAGACGGAGAGTGTCCCGCTTTAACGACCTTCTCTATCTTGAGAGGAACGATCTCGCGGCCATTTTCAGTCTTCTCAGCAATCTCCACGAGAGCCAGTCGTCCCTGGTCGTCGCCGCCGACAATCGCCAGTTTCGTTTCACCCGGCAGTAGCGCGAGCTTCGTCGGTTTAAAATCCAAGGCGAGGAGCTCGCTCGGCGCGGAACCGTCGACGCGGGAACGCAAAAGCGCTTTCGCGTCTCCGCCGGCGACGTAGAAGTACTCGCCTTGCTCGTCAAGCGCAAAGTCAGAGGGTCCGAAATAATGTTCAGACTCTTCTCCAACGCCCTCGTCCAGCGTCGGGCCGGACATGGCGGAATACGGAGAGTTGACGCCCTGGGCAAAAGCGCCCGAAGCGGCGACGCTCGTCAGAAACGCGGCAAAAACGCCGACGAACGCGAACAGTTTCATTGTGGAGGTGTTAATCGGCAACGTCATGGAATGAGCTCCTGTCCGTAGCGTGTGTCGTCGTGGTCGCTCGCTTGTGAGCGAAAAAGGCGGAAGAATCCGACCGCGCTCGCCGCGCGGATTTTCAGACGCGTTTAAACACGCGCTATCGACCGTTATTCTATAAGGAACGAGCGGTAACGCAAGCGCTGGAACGTTGTTGACGGTCATGAAGAGACGGTTATAATACGGCTCAATATTTTTGGAGAATATCATGGAAGAAGAAAAAGCCGTCGCCAGAGAAGCGTCTGTCGTCCCTGAAGTTCCTGTCAAAAAGGGAATGAGCGAAGAAACTCGGGGCCTTGTCTATACGATTTGTTCTGCGCTGAGTTATACGATTTCTCTTTCAATGTTGCGAGGAATCACGAATTATCCGGAAGTAAGTTCCGACTGGTCGATCGCCGTCAAGGAATTGACGACCGTCGCGTGCGTCCTGCCCTTTATCATTGTGCAATGGTCGCGCGGCAGATATCGATTTCCGACCTGGGGCGTTTTTGGGACGCTCGTTCTCTCGGGAATAACATGTCAGGCGATCGGCGCGAGAAATCATCTCCTCGCCTACGCCGCGATAGGGCTCGCGCTCGCCACGCCGCTCATTCAGGCGCTGCAGCTCATTATGTCGTCGATCTTTGGCGCGGTCTGGCTCAAGGAACGCGTAACGCGAACCAAGCTCGTCGCGCTCGTTCTGCTTATTGTCGCCGTATGGCTCCTGAGCGGCGGAAACGTGTCGCTCGACGCTCAGGTCGCAGGGCGGCCAATCAGGCTCGGACTAGGGCTCCTACTCGTCACGCTCACCGCGTTTGGCTATTCCTCGCAGCTCCTGATGATGCGCCGCGTTCTACGCCAGCCCAAGACGCCCGACTCGGAACCGGGAACGCCCAACGCCAATCTGTACGCGCCAACAACGCTTGCGATGGTCACGGTCACAGGCGTGGGCGTCCTTGTCTGCGGAGGATATCTTACCGTTGAGCGCGGCGTGGACGCGTGGCTCGCGCCGCCGCCAATTTGCTGGCTCTTCGCCTTGATTGCGGGTTTCGCCAATATGATCGGATTCTATTTCCAGATTGAAAGCCTTCGCCGTCTTTTCGTCCTCAAACAAACGATGATCGCCAACGTTCAAACAATCGCGCTGACGCTTTTGGGGATAGTCCTCTATCACGAGGCGTTCACTTGGACAATTGGACTGGGCGTCATTCTGGTCGGCGCAGGCGTCACGCTTGCCAGTCTGAAAAACTAACGATCTTCTGAGGGATCGCCATGGGTCCGGAATTCTCGACAATGCGCTCGACGTGGGAAATAGTCGCGGCGTTTTCCCTCTGGGGGATGGCGCTTCTGACAATCCTTCGTCGGCCTCGTCAGGCGTCCGGTCGGCGCGAGACGCGTCCGTTGAAGACGATTGTACGACTCCTCCTTGCAACGTCTCTGCTCATTCTCTTTCTCGCGCCGCAGAGCCGACGCACGGTCGAAAGCCCCGCGCCGGTCGCCGTCGTCATCGACGATTCCGCGAGTATGACGCGCTCTCTCGGCGACGACGACGTTCACGCGCGCGCGGAAGCGATCGCCGACGAGCTGGACGCAGGTTGCAAACGCGTCGAGCGCCCCTTCTCCATCTCTTATCTCGTCGGCGACGACACATTCTCATGCGCCATGAGCTCCCCCCTCGGAAACGCGACGCGTCTGACAAACGACGTTCGCAACGTCTTACTCCTCACCGACGGACTCGCCAACCCACGCGCCGAATTTTCCACGTCTGACGATTCCACAGCGCGGGTCCATTCTATCGTTCTCGGGTCGTCGAGATCCGCGCTAAACTGGCGTCTCTCCGACGTCAAGGCGTCGCGTCTGGGAAACGACGCTTCCGTAACGGCGACCATCGAACTAATCGGCG
>CACYBR010000383.1 GCA_902772705.1 uncultured Planctomycetota bacterium | reverse complement strand
TCGTTTTGAAGCTTCCTTGTCTTTATGACGATTTTCGGGAGTTGAGCGCCGGGAATTTGCCTAAAAAAACTCGCGTTTACATAGAGACGTTTGAAAACTCTTGCAATATGGTATAAAATCAACAGGACAGTCGAAACCGTCCGTCGTCGGTCAAAGGGTGTTTTGACCGATTCCGAGAATATGGAGTTACCTCACCAATGCTTTATCCACGCAAGGGAACAGAAACGTTGCAGCGCGGAGCCGTCAAAGGATGCGCTTATTCGTTAATCGATAAAAATGGCGTCGATTATTTCAACGGCGTAGCCGTCCCAACCGTATCGGGAAACACGCGCTCTCAGATATTCTCAGCGTTTGACAATCTTCAGGCCGCTCTTGAAGAACTCGAATTTGACTGCGTGGTGAAGCTTGACGTCTTCCTTCGCGATCTCGGCGATAAAGAACTGGTTCGCGCCGTTATGAACAAAGTCTGGAACGAGACGCTTACGCCGGCGACGACTTTTGTCGCCCAGCCGCCCTGCGACGATCAATGCAACGTCATTCTGCTTGCGGTGGCGGTCAACTCCTCGAAAACGTCTCCAAACTCCATGCCAATCAGCGTCTATGAGTGCGGCGAGCGCGCGTCGGTCGTCGAATACGACGACGTGTCCATCGGATTCTTTGGAGGCTTCACGCCCGGCGATTCGCCCGTGGGCGCCTACGAACGCTCTTTCGACGCGTTCGCGAAGATGCGCGCCGAAGTTGAGGGCGTCGGTTTTCTTTTTCCACAGGTCTTCAGGACCTGGCTTTATCAGGGACACATCGTTCTCGAAGAAGGCGACTCCCAGCGATACAAGGAACTCAATCGCGCGCGTTCTGATTTCTTTTACGGAACGCGGTTCCTCGAAGAACGCCTGCCCAAGGGCGTGTCGCTCGGTCCGATCTATCCCGCAAGCACTGGAATCGGCGCAAATGGCGTCGACGTCGCTATGGGGTGCGTCGCGCTCAAGACAGAACGGAACGACGTCGTCATGACGCCGCTCGAAAACCCCAATCAAACGCCCGCTTTCGATTACTCCGAATTCTACAGTCCGAAGAGTCCAAAATTCTCGCGCGCCATGACGATCAGCTTTAACGAACGCGCGTTGACGTTTATCTCCGGAACGGCGAGCATCGTCAATGAAAAAACCGTGTTCATCAACGACGTCAGCGGCCAAACGAATCAAACGCTCGACAACATCGCGGCTCTTATCGCCGGCTCGAATATGGAAAAATATGGGATCTCAGGCTTTGACGCGTCCCTTTCCGACCTGTCCGTTGCACGCGTCTATGTCAAAAACCCGGAAGACTATTCCGCCGTGCGCGATATCTGCGAAAAACGTCTTGAAGGCGTTCCGATCGTCTACACCTACGCGGACGTCTGCCGAGACAACCTGCTCGTAGAGATTGAAGGAGTCGCGTCCTGTCGCCTCGCAAAATAAAACGTCTCCGTGCTTCACACAGATTGTAACGCGCCAACGAATCTCGCGTTGGCGCTCTTTTTTCGCCGTAAAATGGCGCGACTCCACGCAAGAAGGACTGGCGCATGAAATTTCAAGACGCTAAAATAGACGCTTTCTATCGAAAGCTCTCCTTTATCCCATCGGACCGTCTCTTTACCGACCCGCTCAGGACGCTGGCATGGGGCGCGGACGCCGGTTTCTATCGTCAGATCCCCCAGATTGTCGTGTTTCCCATCGACGAGCAGGAAGTTTCCAGAATCCTTGCCGTTGCGAATGAACTCGGAGTCGCGCTTACCTTTCGCGCGAGCGGAACCAGTCTTTCGGGACAGGCGTCGACCAATTCCGTTCTGGTCGTCGTCGGACTTCGCTGGGAAAAGTACGAGGTCCTCGAGGGGGGCAAGAAAATCAGACTTCAGCCCGGGATCCGGGGAGGCCGCGTCAATGAAATTCTTGCCAAATATGGTTATAAATTTCCGCCCGATCCCGCGTCTGTCAACACGGCGCGCATCGGCGGCATTGTTTCAAACAACGCTTCGGGTATGAACTGCGGCACGCACGCCAACAGCGAGCGCGTTATGACGTCGGCGCGTTTGATCTTCGTCGACGGCACGATTCTGGACGTCGGCGACGCGCGCTCGCGCGAAGAATTTGCCAGGAAAAAGCCGGAATTCATCAAGCGTCTTCTCGAAATCCGCGACTCAGTCCGTTCCGATCCCGAGCTGGTTGAGCTCATCAAACGCAAGTACCGTATTAAGAACGTCACGGGCCTGAACCTCCGTCCGTTGGTATACTACGACGATCCCTTCACGATTATTTCGCGACTGCTCGTGGGCGCAGAAGGAACTCTCGCGTTTCTCGCGGAAGTCACAACGACGACCGAAAAGATTCCCGCGCGCCGCGCAAGCGCGATGATCTACGCCAATACGCTCTGCGACGCGTGTCGCGCCGTGTTGCTTCTTAAACAGACGCCGGTCGTAAGCGCTGAAATCCTCGACCGACTCGCGCTCGAATCCGTTCAGGATGAAGAAGGCGTTCCCTCGTTTATCAAGGATCTCGGGCCGGAAGCGTCCTCCGTTCTTCTGGAAACAACGGGCGATTCGGAAGAGGAACTTCAGTCTCACATTGAACAAATCAAAGCGATTCTCAGTGATTTTCCCCTTCTCTACCCTGTCGAATTTACAGAAGACCCGAAGATATACGGCGCATGGTGGGCCATGCGTTCAGGAGTCTTTCCCAAGGTCGGAGGACAGCGAGAAACGGGCACGACGTGCCTTATCGAGGACGTCGCCTTTCCTCTCGAAACGCTCCCGCAAGCGTCTGTCGACCTACAAAAGATCATCAGCAAATACGGATACAAAGACGGAGTTATCTACGGTCATGCGCTCGAAGGCAACTTCCATTTCGTTCTGAATCAGCGTTTTGACTCCGACGCGGAAGTACAGAGGTATAAGAACCTCATGCTCGAGGTCGTTTCGCTCGTCGTCGACACGTACCATGGCTCGCTCAAGGCGGAACACGGCACTGGACGCAACATGGCGCCCTTCGTCGAACGCGAGTGGGGCGCAAAGGCAACGCGCGTGATGAAAGAACTCAAGGAGCTCTTTGATCCAAACAACATCCTCAATCCTGGCGTTATCTTCAACTCGGATCCTGATTGTTACATCAAAGACTTCAAGCCGTTGCCGGAAACCAGTCCGCTCGTTGATAAATGCATCGAGTGTGGATTTTGCGAGCCGAATTGCCTTTCGTGCGGGTTTTCTTTATCGTCGCGTCAGCGCGTTGTCGTCCGCCGTGAAATTTCGCGTTTACGCAAAGAAGGCGCGGATCCGGCGCGTCTGAGGGAACTTCTGAAAGCTTACAAGCAGCCTGGCGTCGTTCTGTGCGCAGGCGACGGTCTCTGCTCGACGTCGTGTCCAATGGGGATTAACGTCGGCGACCTCACGCATGTTCTGCGAGAAGAGGCGGCGCCTGTCGGGAGTCTCTCCTGGCGAATCGGAAGCGTCTGCGGCGACAAGCTTGCGCTCGTCAAATCGTGTCTTCGTCCAACGCTTGGTCTCGCGCGGCTGGGACGCTCTATTCTCGGCGCCAGAGGAACGACGCTCGTCGGCAAGCTCCTCCATAAATGCGGAGCGCCTCTTTGGACCCCGGCGACGCCTAAACCGTTCAAGATCAATCCCAAGAGGCTTCCGAACGCCGAGTTTATTCCTCTTTCCGTCCTCCTGAACGAGCCCAAACGCGACGCTTCGGAAGGCGCGAAAACCGCCGACGTCGACCATGTCGTTTACTTCCCAAGCTGTATCAACCAGACCATGGGCGCCTCGGACTCCGAAAAGCCGCTTGTCGAGACGACCGTCGGACTCCTCGAGAAGGCCGGTTTTACGGTGATCTTCCCCCCAAACTATGAAAATCTCTGTTGCGGAACGATCTGGGAAAGCAAAGGCATGCCCGACGTCGCCGAGCGTAAAGCGCGCGAACTCGAAGAGGCGCTTTGGACCGCGTCCAACGGCGGCGAATTCCCGATTCTTTGCGATCAGTCGCCATGTCTGTACCGAATGCGTTCGACGCTCTCCTCCAGGATGAAGCTCTACGAGCCCGTCGAATTTATCGAAACGTTCCTCGTCGACAAACTGGAGTTTCGTCCGCTCGACGAACAGATCGCGATTCATTCAACGTGCTCCACCCGCAAACTCAAGCTCTCCCCTCTTTTTCTCCAGCTCGCGAAACGTTGCGTCTCGAGCGTCCTCGTTCCAGAGGAGGTCGGATGCTGCGGTTTCGCCGGCGACAAAGGGTTCTTCAATCCCGAAATGAACGAGTACGCGCTTCGCAAGCTCGCGCCCCAGATTAAGGAAAACAATGTTGTCGAAGGGTTTTCCACAAGCCGAACCTGCGAAATTGGACTCACAACCCACAGCGGCGTTCCGTACAAGTCGATCGTCTACCTCGTCGATCGTTGCACGGTCGCGAAAAAACAAGACGGCGGCGTGGCGGGAAAGAAGACGCCCTGATTCGTTGCGTTCCTGGCGCTGTTATTCGTCCAGTACGGTCTTCGACCGACCTTTCATTAAGGAGTTTCCATGAAAAAGACGGTTGTTATGGCGTTTCTTACGTCTCTACTGTTTTTACTTGTCGCGACGACGGGCTATGCCCAGACAGGCGCCCCTAAGTATGTTTCCAAACCGGGAGAAAAGTACTTTGACTTTGGCGACGAACCGATCCGATATATTGAAAACGACCGAGTCAAAGTCGGTTTCAATCTCGCCATCGGCGGCGCCGTCGTCTACCTTGAAGACAAAAAAAACAACTCCGGCAACATGATCAACAGTTTCGACTGGGGCCGTCAGATCCAGCTCTCCTACTATTCCGGACCCCACCCTTTCATCGGTCCTAACGGCGAAAAGCCTTCCGAAAGTTGGGCGGGACTCGGGTGGAATCCGATTCAGGCGGGCGACTGCGGAGGCTACGGCTCCCGAGTCCTCGCGTTTAAGGTCAACGGAAATCAAGCGTATATCAAAACGCGTCCCATGCTCTGGCCAAATATGGGCCTGCTGGCCGAATGCGTCTTCGAATGCCGATACCGTCTCACCCAAAACGGGTTTGTCCTTTCTGCAACGATCATCAATGATCGATCCGACAAGACCCAGTACGGAGCGCATGGACAGGAAACCCCAGCGCTCTATACCAACGCGCCGTGGTACAAGCTCGTAACCTATCTCGGCGACAAGCCGTTTCAGAACGAACCCACCGTCACGCTTGTCGACAAGGGAGACGGAAACGGATGGCCATGGCTCAATTATTACACCCCCGAACACTGGAGCGCGCTCGTCAACGAGAAGAACTTCGGCGTTGGCGTCTACCAGCCGAATTCTGTAAGGACCGCCGCAGGCTTTGCCGGGTCTGATCAAAGCAAAGGGGCGAGCCTTGGAGAGAAAGACAGTCCCACGGGCTACATCGCCCCTCTGGAATCTACCATTCTCGACTGGAATATCAAACGGACCTATAAAACAACGTTCATCGTCGGTTCAATTGACGAAATCCGCGAGACGGTCTACACGCTTGCGAAAAAGGACGTACAGAAAGCGCCCGACTGGTCGTTCGTCGACGATCGTTTAAACTGGACTTATGAGAACGCCTCTGACGAAGGCTGGAATCTTGAAGGCAAAGGCTTGACGTTCAGTCTCTCCCCTAACGGCGCCGCAGTCGCTCAATCCCCTGAAACCTTCTGGAAAACAGAGGACTCTGACACGCTTGAGATCTCCGGCGACTTTTGCGGAGAAGATTCTAAGCCAATTGAAGAAATAACCCTCTCTTTTACCCCTGTTTCGCCAGCGGACAGCCAATGGTATCTACAGTGGTCTGAAGGCGCCAAGGACCGTGACGCGGATCGAATTGAGAAGGAAAAGAATTACCCTCGTCTTCCTGACATAACCTGCAACGCCGCAGTTGAGCGCAATTCTGACAATAACGCCTGGCGCGTCAGGGTCGACCTCTCGAAACTGGAGCGTTATCAGGGCGCGATGCGACGCCTTAAGATCGTCTTCCCCGCTGGCGACGGTAAAGTCAATATCAAACGCGTTCGCTTCTTCAGCGACAATGGTTGATCTTTGAAATTCAAGTTCGCGGATTCCAAGGACGCCGGTCGTTCTCTTCGGAGCGATCGACGTCCTTTTTCTTTCCGCTGAAACGCTTTAAATCCTTTACCACAACGGCTGTGGAAAATACGATTAAAGAACGCGCGGCTAAACAGTCGTCCCTGGCGACGTCTCACGCTCACGACACAATCAAGGAGCGCTTTTCGAAACAGACCATTCTTTTCACGATTGTTACGCCGATTCTGCTCTTGTTTTTCACCTCTCATCTTTTCGCGGAGCAAATAGATCTGTCAGGATATGCGTCCAATCCCGGCGAAGAATACTTCGACTTTGGCGAGGAACCGACGCGTTATCTCGAAACGATCACGTTAAAGTCGGCTTTAACATTGCTATCGGCGGCGCCGTTGAATACGGTTCCGACGGAAACTCGTGGAGCGTCGAAACCGATCTGACTAAGATCGACGGGTACGAAGACGCGGCGCTACAACTTCAGTTGGCCTTCCCCGCGCTAAAAGGAAAGGTCAATATCAAATCCGTTGAGCTCGCCAAACGTTCCAGATAAATTCGCACGCTAAACAAGGCCTCGTCATAATCCCCGCGCAGGATACAGTGGAATTCCGCGCCGGTCTGGCAAACGACGAACGTTTGCGTTCGCCTCTCCGCTGGGATATAATGGCGGGCGCGACGTTGTCCGACCCTTTAGGAGAACGTCGAGGACCCATCGTTTTTTAACGCGACGACTATTCGTCGTTCCCCCCTTCGAACCCTCTATCAATGGGATAATCTATGAAGAAAACGTTTCGATCCGCCTTCTTCGCGCTCGCAGTAGCTTGCGTCTCGTGTTTTGTTTCAAACGCGGCGGTCGCCGAAACCGTCGGTTCTTACGACGTCGTTGTCTACGGCGGAACCAGCGCCGCCGTCGCCGCTGCCGTTCAAGTTGCCAAAATGGGTAAAACGGTCGTCGTTGTTTCCCCCGACAACCGCCTCGGAGGTCTCTCCAGCGGCGGTCTTGGCGCGACAGACTCCGGCAACCGCGCCGTCGTTGGCGGCGTCTCTCGCGAATTCTATCATCGACTTTGGGAATACTATCAGAACGAATCCGCGTGGACGTTCCAACAAATGCCGAAGGAGAACGGAATTCCCGGTCAAGGCGGACGTGGAATTGACAACGACTCGAAGACAATGTGGGTCTTTGAGCCGAGCGTTGCGGAAAAGACGTTTGAAAACTTCGTCGCGGAATATAAGATCCCGGTTTATAAATCCGAATTACTCGATCGAGAAAATGGCGTCGCCAAAAACGGCGCGACTATCAAGTCGATCACAACGCTTTCCGGCAAAACCTTCGAAGGAAAGATCTTCATCGACGCGACTTATGAAGGCGATCTTATGGCGGCTTCCGGAATCACGTTCGTCACTGGTCGTGAAGCCAACGCCGAGTATGACGAGACGCTCAATGGCGTTCAGGTCGGACACGCGGTCTTTCATCAGTTCTCGGGCTTTGTCGACCCTTACGTCGAACGAGGCAAGCCCGAGAGCGGTTTGCTGCCAATGATCCGGGAAAAAATCAGCGCCGCCGACGGAGAAGCGGACGAGCTGATACAAGCCTATTGTCTTCGCATGTGCCTCACAAACGTCGAGGAGAACATGACAAAGATCGAAAAACCGGAAAACTACCGCGAGTTGGACTATGAGTTGCTCCTTCGTTCCATCGAAGCTGGTCAGAAGCTCTTCATGACCTTCTCGCCTATGCCAAACCACAAGACGGACTCCAACAATAATCTCGCAGTCTCAACCGACTTTATCGGTGGAAATTACAACTATCCCAACGGTTCCTATGAGGAGCGCGAAGCGATCTATGAACAACATCGCAACTGGCAACAGGGGCTTCTATGGACGCTCCAGCATAACGAACGCGTTCCGGAAGAAATCCGAAAAGAATACCTCAAGTGGGGACTGGCAAAGGACGAATTCACGGACAACGGCAACTGGCCCAAACAACTTTATATCCGTGAAGCGAGACGCATGAGAAGCGATTTCGTCGTTTCCGAGCGTCATCTGCGTTATCTTGAAGAAACGCCGCGTCCTGTCGGAATGGGGTCTTACAACATGGACTCCCATAACATTCAACGATACGTCGCGATCGACGAACAGGGCCGCGCGACTGTTCGAAACGAAGGGGACGTTCAAGTCAATCCGGGCGCGCCTTATCCGATCGACTACGGCGCTATCATTCCTCCGAAGGCCGAGTGCGACAACATGCTCGTTCCGGTCTGCGTGAGTTGCACGCACATTGCCTTCGGGTCTATTCGCATGGAGCCCGTCTTCATGATTCTTGGACAGAGCGCCGCGACCGCCGCGTGTCTTTCCCTGGACGATAAAGTTGCGCCGCAGGATCTCGAATACGAAAAACTTCGAGAACAGCTTCTCAAGGACGGGCAGGTTCTTGAATATCCAGAAGCTTCCAAAAATCGCGTTCCAGCCTCGAAACTTCAGGGAATCGTCCTCGACAATCGCAAGGCGACGGTCAAAGGCCAATGGATTTCAGGCTTCGTCACGGGAAAGTTCGTCGATTTTGACTATATCCACGACAATAACGCTGATAAAGACGGCAAGTCGGCGCTCTTTGAGTTCAACGACGTCGAACCGGGAATCTACGACGTTCGCGTCTCTTACAGCGCTCATCCGAACAGAGCCACGAACATCCCTGTGACGATTCGATCTTCCATAATGCGCGTCGAATCGACCCTTAACGAAAAACTGACGCCTCCGATTGACGGTCTCTTCATTTCGCTTGGCAAGCTCCGCGTTGGAGAGGACAAGTCTGTCGCCGTTGAGGTTTTTGCTAAAGGAACAAACGGTTACGTCATTGTCGACGCGGTCCAACTCGTTCCCGAAAAATGATCGACGCGTTCCGCGTGTCAATTCATGACAGCTAACCTCCCGTCGGTCGATTAATGAAGGTCGGCAGGCGGGAGGCGCCGTGCGTTTCCTCCGTGCGTTTCCCCGATTAGCAGCATGGGTTCTCCGTCGTTATCCCTTTCTTCCCTCCGAGGTTACGATGTCGCGTTATTTCCGTCAAGCTCTTGTTCTTTCCATGCTTTTGACGTTTGCTCTCTCGTCCTTTCAAAGCGCTTTTGGAACCGACCCCGGCGGTAAAACCTTCGCGGTGAAGACGATCGGCGGCGTGCCCGTCTTTACGATAGACGGAACGCCAACCCGGTCTCGCATCTTCTTTGGTCGCCCCGGGACTCAGCCAGTTTTAACGTCCACAGAATACGCTCGCTATGAGTTTGAATTTGTGGCGGAGGAAAACGGCTTAAAACAGGGAACAATTCATTTTCGTTTCGGCGTTAATCCCGGCGAAATTGATCTGGATAACATCACGCTTATTGACAAAGAAACGGGAACGAAACTCGCAGGGCCCTACGACTTCGAAAACGACGACGATTTCACAAAGCATTGGGAAACATGGCACGAAGTGGTTGACAATCAACGGATCGCGACCGTCAATACGGCGGACGGCGTTGGCGTCAACGGCTCGCGAGGACTTCAGATTAAGATCGTCAAGAGTCTCCCCGATCGGTTTACAGACTTCCATCTGTTTCATGAGCGTTGTCTCGACCTTGTTCAAGGAAAGACGTATGTCCTGTCCTTTGACGCGCGGTCCTCGAATTCACGATCTCTTCATATCGCCTTCTACCGACCTGCCGAGCCCGCTTATGCGCTACTCGGTCGATGCGGCAAAGACGTCCTTGATCATCAGGTCAGACTCGCGGCAGACGCGGGCGTCAATTTCGTATCCTTCATCTCGAACGAACGCATCTGGCCCGACGCCAACGGCAAGCTTGACTTCACAGGACTCGATCAAATCTGCGACGTCATTCTGCGCGCCAACCCCAACGCGCTTCTCATTCCACGTCTGGAGCTCAACCCCAATCCAGCCTGGCTCAAAGCCAATCCGCACGAGCGTGAAATCTGGCGCAACGCCGGTAAGGATCATGACAGACAAGGCTGGGACTGGCCGTCGTTGTGTTCCGAAAAATATCGTCAGACGGCAAATCAGACGCTCGCCGCGATTATCCGTCATCTGGAGGAAAAATATGGCGACTCGATCGCGGGCTATCATCCCTGCGGTCAGAACACGGATGAATGGTTCACGCCGAACACGTGGACGGAGGGAGACGCGGGCTTTTCGGAGCACGATCGACGCGCGTTCCGGGAATGGCTCAAAGCGAAATATCATGAAGTCGAGAAACTGCGTAACGCGTGGAACGATTCGAACGTCTCTTTTGAAACCGCCGACGTTCCTTCCTCCGAGGAACGTCTCGCGTCGCGCAACGCCCCTTACCTTGAATCTGAAAAACTTGTCGATTTCAACGATTTCTGGCAAACACGCACAACGAACGTTATTCGTGAGCTTGCCCACACTGTTAAGAAAGAAACCAACGGAAGAAAACTATCCTTCTTCTTCTACGGTTATTCTTATGAATTTTCGACCGTAGTCAAAGGCCCGGCGGCCAGCAGTCATTACGCGCTTCGCGAGCTTCTGAACTGTCCCGACGTCGACGTAATCTGTTCGCCCATCTCCTATTCCGATCGGATCCTGGGAGGAGGTTGCTCCTGTATGCTCAACGCGGAGAGCGTCACGGCGTCGGGCAAAATATATCTCTATGAGGACGACTGCCGTACTTACCTCGCGCACGCGGTCGGCGAACGCCTTGCCAGCGTTGCAACGGTCGAAGATTCTGTCAACATAGTCCTGCGCAATTCGTCGGAAACGGCGGAGCGCAACTTTGGAACCTGGCTCATGGACCTCGGCGGCGTCGGGTGGTACGATTCGCCAGAGATTTGGGACGCGGTCAAAAAACTCGGCGCCATGGACCAGTATTTCCTCGATTGTCCGACGCCGTATCGTCCCGAGATTGCCCTTTTCCTGAGTGAACGTTCCATGCTCAGAGTTTCGTCCGGAACGTATACCGGCGACTCTATTGCTTCTGTCCGGACGGAGTTTAACCGGGTTGGAGCGCCTTATGCGCAGTATGATCTCTCCGATCTGCTCTCTGGCGCCGCGCCGTGCCACAAGCTGACAGTCGTTCTTAACGCGGACGCGCTCGACGAAAATGAACGCGCTAAACTTGAGATAATTGAGAGGAGCGGTAAAACAAAAGTTGTACGTTGCTCTCTGGACAAACTGACGACTCGACAGATTCGCGAACTCGCAAAGGAAGCAAACGTATGGCTCTATACGGACCGACCGTGCAACGTCTGGGCTAATGGTCCGTTCGTCACCCTTCACGCGCCTGAGGATGGCGAATATCGGTTCCGTGCGCCTGAAGGAACCAAAACAATAACCGACTTTATCACGGGAAAAACGCTGGCGAACGGCGCCGATTACGTCTTTAAGATGAAAACCGGCGAAACAAAGATCCTTCAGCTCAGTCGCTAACCCCAAGTGTTTGGCCGCAGAAATCGCGCCAGGCTTTCAAGAAACAAAACAGTTTTTGAGGAAAATATGAAAACCCTGTTTATCCTGACGACCCTTATTTTCGCACTTTCCGCCGGAAGCGCCGTCCTTGCGCAAAACGCGCCTGAAACGAAGGACGGATTCCTTCTGCCAGAACTCGAAAAAATCGCGCATGAGGACGGCGATAAGATCTTCACGATCTGCGAAATCTATAACGGAGAATCGCGAGTCGCGGTGATTCGACCTAACATTCGATGCCACAACACGTATTCGATCGCCAAGCTTTTTACAGTCGCGACGCTCGGAATCATGGAGGACAAAGGACTTCTCGATATTGACGAGCCTGTTTATCCAATTCTCAAGGATAAATTTCCTGAAAACTTTGACCCTAAATGGCGCGACGTCAAGATTTCCGACGTGATTCGTCACCGCACTGGCTTTGGCGTCGCAGGTATGCTCGATATCGACGCGACGAACTCTTCAACGTGGCCTCGCGACTTCCTCAATATTCTCCTGAGTTCTGAACTCAAGTACAAGCCGGGTGAAAAGTACGTCTATACCGACGCGACGTTCTATCTCGCCTCGCGTATCGCGTCGGAAAAAAGCGGTGAAAAGCTCAACGAATTCATGATCCGCGAACTACTCGATCCCCTTGAATTCGAAGAATACGCGTTCTCAACCGATCCCGAGGGCTATCCGATCGGCGCAACGGGCATGTATATCAGCACGGAAGACATGGCCAAGCTTGGGCTTCTCTTTGTTCAGGACGGAGTTTACAAGGGCAAACAGATTATCTCCAAGCGTTTCGTCGACGAAGCGTTTGACCGAACGTTCGAGCTTTATCCGATCGGCGACGAGGGCGTTGCGTTCACCAAAGGCGGTATGAACGGTCAAACTCTGTACATGAATCGTAAGACGAAACGCGTTGTCGCGGTTCATTCGTATCTGGGCGACGTCGACGCTATTCTTAAATTCCTGATCGAAAACGACAAGTGACCTCCCCGGTTCTGAAAGTGAATTCCTCTCCCATTTCCGCCGTTGTTAAAGGACAGACAATGAAACTCCGACGTCTTGTTTTCCTATTCGCCGCGTTTACCGTCCTTTCCTCTTGCCTTTCCGCGGGCGACGTTGTTCAAGCAAAGTCGCCCCAAAGCGAGTATCGCGACGCCGTCGTTAAGGACTGGTCTGAGCAGGAGCGTGAACAAGGACGTGAGATCGCGTCCTTCGAAGCGCTTGAAGCGCTCGTGGAACGCGCTCAAAACGCCTGCGACTGGCTCGAAAGCGAAAGCTGGATCGACGACGACGCGCTTGACGAAGTCCGCAAGGAGCTCGACGACGCGCGCGCGTTCCTTGAAAAGGGAGAAGACGCCGTCGATGGCGACGAGCCCGCGCTTCTGGGCGCCTTCTCACACTATCTTAAATTGCGCGGCAAACTCCGTGCGATCCTGATGAGCAATCCTGACGTCTCTGGACAGCCGCTCGTCTTCCTCAAAGAAGAACGCTTTGTCTGGCAGATGCTTCACGAATTTCTCTCGTACTACTACGACCAGTGCGGCATGCATGGAGGCGGAGTGTACGTTCTAAAGGAACCGGGCAAATCCTTCGAAACCGAATCGCTTACTGACGGACTCTTTCCACGCGGCGTTTTTCAGACGCTCTCGTTATCCTACGACGCCAAGACCGTCTACTTCTCTTTCGCAGATTTCTCACAAACTCAGACGGACGATCAACCCAAAACGAACGTCGACGCGCTTATGGCGCGTCCCTATGTCAAGGACTTCGCCTTCAACTACATGAAGGATCCTCGCAGCAAGTTTCATCTCTACAGGATGACGCTCGACGACCGCAAGGTTGAACAGCTCACCGACGGCTGTGAAGACGACTTCGATCCAACGGAGGCGCCAGACGGTTCGTTGATTTTCATGTCGACTCGTCGCGGCGGTTACGGTCGATGCCACGGTCATTACGAGCCGCTCAACGTTCACACGCTTCATCGACTCAATGCGGACAAATCCGTCACGTGCATTTCATGGCACGAAACCAACGAATGGCAACCAACGTTCCTCCATGACGGGCGCGTTCTCTATACGCGCTGGGACTATGTCGATCGCGCCGCGTCTCGCCACCATGGACTGTGGACGACAAACCCCGACGGCACAAACTCCGCTATTTTCTTCGGCAACTACACGTACGACGTCAACGCTTGCTATCAGGCCAAGCCAATTCCCAATTCGAACAAGGTCATGTTTCTGGGCGGCGCGCATCATCTTGACGTCGGCGGCACAATTCTGGCGTTCGATCCGTCGAAAATGCGTTACGATCCTGAAACGGGAAAAGACGACCTACGCTCCATTGAATTTCTGACCCCCGACGTTCCGCTTCCGGAAGTCGCCGGCGCTGAAAACCGAATCTGCGAACGTTACTACTTCAGTCCCTATCCGCTTTCGGAAGACGCGTGGATTACCTCTTACAGCCATCGTCCCCTTGGCGGTTACCTCGCGGGAACGCGTCAGAGCGGCAAGCTTGGAATCTATTACGGCGACCGCTTTGGAAACCTCGAACTCCTTTATGAAAACAAGGAGAACGACGAATCATGCCTGTACCCGCTCCCGCTTATTAAACGCGAAAAACCGGCGATCGTCCCGTCCTCGATCGAAAACGGCGATTCGAATACGGGAACGTTTGTTCTCTCGAACGTTTACGAAAGCCTCATGCCCCTTCCAAAAGATCGTAAGATTAAAGAACTGCGCGTTGTCCAGTTGCTTCCCAAAGGACCCGACTATCAGTCCGATCTCCCGCGAACGGGTCGTCCAAACGCGGCAAACGCGCGAATGCTCCTTGGGTCTGTCCCTGTCGAGGAAGACGGCAGCGCGCATTTCCGAGCGCCCGCGAGAGTTCCTCTTTACTTCCAGGCGATCGACGAAGACGGCAAAGCGGTCCAATCGATGCGTAGCATTGTATACCTTCAGCCTGGAGAAAACCGAGGTTGCGTGGGATGTCACGAGCAGGCTCAAACGACGCTGACAAACGACTCAGACAAACGCAGCCTCGCGTCGTTGCGCGAGCCGTCGGAAATACTCGCAGGTCCCGAGAACACCAGACCTTTCTCCTACCCTCGCTTCATTCAACCGATTCTCGACGCGCGCTGCGTTAAGTGTCACGACGGGTCCGAGGGCAAGCCAGGTCCGGTTCTCACGGGCGAGATCGAAGCGCCGTTTACGCGCAGCTACAATCAACTCATGTCTTACATGAAATGGTATGAATGGGGCGACGCAAACTTCCGCGATATCGTTACGATACCAGGAGAATGCGGCGCGGATATTTCGCCCTTCTCAAAAATTATCGTCGACGACAACCACGCGAATATCGGACTCACGGACGAAGAATATCGTAACCTTATGATGTGGTGTGATTTGAACGTTCCGTTCTATGGCGTTTATGAACTCGATGAACAGGCGCGACAGCTTAAAGGCGAGCTTGTCGACGAGCCTGCGCTTCAATAATTCAGGTCGTCTGTCCACGAATTAAAAAGCGGCGTTTCCAACATTTGACGAGTTGGAAACGCCGCTCGCTTTTTAATCTCGGACAACGCCGATCACTCTCCGCGCGATTCCTGACGATATTTTGACGGAGAAACGCCTACTCTGCGTCGGAAAGTTTGCAGGAAATAACTTGTCGCGCTGAAACCGACGGTCTCCGCGACGCGTTCCATCGACGCGTCCGTTTCGCGGAGCATCTGCTTAGCGCGTTCGAGCCGCACAAGCTGAAGTTCCTCGAGCATCGTTCGACCGTGATATTTACGGAATTTAACCTCAAGCTGACGGCGAGAAATAGGAATTTCGCGAGAAACGCGCTCAACCGTCAACGTTTCCAGGCGTCCGGTATGGATCAGACGCAGCGCTTCGGCGACGTCCTCGTCCTCCACAAGGACAATATTGGTCGAACGACGTTCGACAACGTTGACTGGTTCAACGAGAAAATGACGCTCTTTCGGTTTTTCACCGCGCATCATTCGGTCAAGCGCCTGAGCGGCGAGAAACCCGCCCTTCTCCGCATTGAGCGCGACGCTCGTGAGCGGCGGCGAACAAAGCTCGCAAAGAAGCTCGTCCGCGTCGACCCCAATGACCGCAAGTTGTTCCGGAACGTTGATCTCCGCCGATTCACACGCGTCAAGCAGTTCGCGGCCTCTTTGATCGTTACAGGCCATCACGCCTATCGGTTTGGGAAGAGATTTGAGCCACTCGCGCAGATACGGCTCCTCCTTTTCCCAGCGAAGAGCGCGACCAAAGCGAAGCGGCGGACGATATACCAACGTTTCATACCCGGCTTTGGAAATCGCGTCGCAAAACGCTTTTTCACGATTGATCGACCACTGTTGAAAAGGATAGCCGGCATAAGCAAACCGAGTCAACCTTTTCTCCATCAAATACTTCGCCGCCATACGCGACGCGCCGACCGAATCGCTTGTAAGGTCGACCGAAAGAATTTTCTTAGACTTTTCACGCGGAAGTTTATCGACGGGATAATCAAGAAAAACGGTCGGAAGTCCCATCTCCAGAAGAGTTTCCGCCATATTCTGGTCGAGCGTGCGCGCAACGATCCCGTCCCCGTTCCAGTCGCGCATCTGCGGAGGAACCTGAATAAAATCGCCAGGCGTAAGAAGAAAACTCCACGGACCATGAAGACGCGAATATCGCGCTATTCCGCGCAAAAGACCGCGTCCATAGCTTCGCGAGGTTTCTATGAGCAACGCCACTCGAGGCGGATGAAACGCCATATCGCTACCGTAAACGGCTTAAACGAACCAGTTAAAAGGACGCCTGAAACGTTGGGACGCCGGGAGCGCCCCAACGTCCCTCGTTTCACAACAACGCGACGAATCGGCTCATCGGCTGTAATACAAATCGTTATAACGAAGCTCTTTACGGAAATCGCTGATATTTGTGTTCGCGTCGATGAAAACAACCTCGATCTGCGCAATTTCAGCAAAGTCCTCAAGGTGCTCGCGAGTCAAAGCAAACGAGAACGACGTATGATGAGTTCCACCCGCGAGAATCCAGGCTGCCGCGCTCGTCTTGAGATCGGGTCGCGGTTTCCAGAACGCTCTTGCGACCGGCAGCTTCGGAAGAGGCGCCTCCGGCTTAACGCAGTCGACCTCATTGACGATCATCCGGAAACGACGACCAAGATCGACAATCGTCGCTGCAACGCCGGGACCTTCCGCCGCGGTGAAGACCAGGCGCGCGGGATCCGCCTTGCCGCCTATGCCCAGAGGATGGACCTCCATCCGCGGTTTCGCGGATGCGATCGTCGGACAGACTTCAAGCATATGCGCCTGAAGGCTGGCGCCCTTGCCTTTAAAGTGGTAAACATAGTCTTCAAGGAAGGACGATCCCCCGGGTAGCCCATGAGCGGCGACCTTCATCGTGCGAACGAGCGCGGCGGTCTTCCAGTCGCCCTCCGCGCCAAAGCCGTATCCGTCCGCCATAAGCCGCTGAGAGGCAAGCCCCGGGAGCTGATTGAGTCCATAAAGGTCGTCGAAACTGGTCGTAAAAGCCTTTGCGTTCCACTTTTCGAGTACGGCGCGAAGCGCGATCTCAATGCGAGCGGCTTCCTTAACCTGATCGCGCGCATGACCGGGCTGGCGACATTCTTCGTCGAAATCGTATTCCTTTTCATATTCCGCGACAAGCGCGTCGACGTCGGCGACGCCGACCTTTGACACGGCGTCGACAAGCTCTCCGACGGGACAGTACTCAACGCGGAACCCGAAAACGTTCTCGGCCTCAACTTTATCGCCGTCGGTCACGGCGACGTCGTTCATCTGATCGCCAAAGCGAATGATGCGAAGCGTGTTCATTTCACGCCACGCGACGCAAACGCGCGACCATGCCGCGACGCGATCCTGAACGTCGGCGTCGTCCCAATGCCCAACGACAACCTTACGCGGTTTGTTCAGACGCGTCATGATGTGCCCAAATTCGCGGTCGCCGTGAGCGCTCTGGTTGAGATTCATGAAATCCATGTCAATTTCGGACCATGGAATCTCTTTATAGAACTGGGTATGGAGATGGAGAATCGGCTTCTTCAGGAGTTTAAGACCGCGAATCCACATCTTAGCGGGAGAAAACGTGTGCATCCACAGAATAACGCCGACGCACTTATCGGAGTCGTTTGCTTCGCGAAATTTCCGTTCGATCTCTTCCGTCGACTTTACCGTGCCGCTGTAGACAATTTTACAGGGAATGCGTCCGCAAGCGTTAAAGCCGTCGGCGACAACCTGTGAATGAGAATCGACCTGACGGAGAGCCTCCTCGCCATAAAGAGTCTGCGCGCCGGTAAGCAACCATATTTCGCTATCTGTTTTGAACATATCGTAAACCTCTGTTTTCAGACGGTTATGGGTAAAAGATCAAGGAATCAGCGCTGGCCGTAATATGCGTTCGGTCCATGCTTGCGAGAATAATGTTTCTCAACGAGAGCCTCGTCGACCGGAAGCGCCGGATTAAGGAGCGCCGTCATGAACGCCATCTTGGCGGATTCCTCGAGAACCGACGCGTTGAACGCCGCGTCTGACGGCGATCGTCCCCAGCAAAAAGGACCATGATTACGCGCGAGCGCCGCCGGCGTCGACGCAGGATCGATTCCACGCTCTCGAAACGTCTCGACGATCACTGCGCCTGTCCCGCCTTCGTAATCCCGCTCAATTTCATCGCGCGTCAAAGAGCGGCAGCAGGGAATGGAACGATAGAAATAATCGGCGCAGGTCGTGCCGACTATCGGAATATCGCGCTGCGCCTGCGCCCAGGCGACCGCATGGGTTGAATGGGTATGAACAACGCCCCCCGCGCAGTCAAACGCACGGTAGAGCGCCAAATGGGTCGGCGCGTCGGTCGAAGGTTTGAGCGAGCCCTCGACAACGTCGCCAGACTCCATATCAAGCACGACCATGTCGTCGGCGGTCATCGTCGCGTAGGGAACGCCTGACGGTTTAATCACAACGAGCCCTTTATCACGATCGACGCCGCTCGCGTTGCCCCAGGTATGGAGAACAAGTCCATATTCGAC
>CACYBR010000382.1 GCA_902772705.1 uncultured Planctomycetota bacterium | reverse complement strand
ACGACCGAGATATCCGGCGCTCCCGAGGAAGACGAGAACGAGGAATATGAGGACGAAGACTCCGAGGAAGACGAGGAGGACGACGACGGCGAAGAGGAAGAAGAAACCGACGATTACTACGACGACGGGGATGAAGAGACGGACGAGGACGAATAGTTCCGACGCTCTCGGTCATTTTTTCTAACTTTACGACGAACGGACGTTTGCCTCGATGGGGCGCGCGTCCGTTCGCCCCTTTCTTGCTCCGTTTTATCTCCGAAAGATGGAACTTCTTGACGTTTCTTAGCGTCTCACCAGCGGGCTGGACTGTTCAGACCGCGCTCTTTATTGAGCGCATGTCGGTAAGATGTGAAAACTTTGTGGAAATTTTCCAGAAAATACGGAGTTTGTTCTCTTTTTGGACGTCGTTTGATATAATTGGCGTCGTCTGATTTAGCGCGTTTTGCTATAATGAGCCGACGCCTTCTCGTATGGACGGGCGAATTGGGGTCGGAGCGCGCGGCGTGAGTTGTTGGCACGGCGTCCGACTGAGTCTTAATACAGGGTTGCAAAGATGAAAGATAATTTTTTTCAACGTATGTTCGATCGTAAGCCTCACGAATCCAACCGGAGGACGCGTCGTCTTTCGCTCGAATCGTTGGAAAATCGAGAAATGCTCAACGTCGACTGGGGCGGTTTTTCTGCGGAGAAGACGTCGACGTACGAGCCTTCGTCGACCGCTTCTTATTCCGTCGAGCTTTCCGGCAGCGTAGACGCGTGCGATCTGAGCGACGTTACGGGCGACGGACGCAACGAACTCGTTACGATTGACTATTCAACGAAAACGGTCAGCGTTTTCGCCAACACGTCGACGAACGGCGCTTTCACGCTCAAAGGATCGCAGACGCTCAGTTCTTTGAGCGGGGCTAAGGGCTATGACAGCGTTATCATAGACGGCGATACGCTTACCGTCGTTTCCGCTTCCACCGGGATTGGCCTGACGGCGACCGAGTACAAGTGGAACGCATCAACCTCCGCTTACGTCCAGACTTCGCAGGCCAACCTTGACGTAAGTGGTTTTAACTCGTCGAACTCAGATATCTGCGTTTTTGTCGACGTCCATGCGGCGACGCTCAACAACAATCAGCTTGTCGTTCAGGCGACGACGCTCACGACAAGCGGCACGAGCCTTAAGACCGCGATTTACACCGGCGTGGGAACGTCCAGCGCGTCTTGTCGGTTTGTGAGTTCGATCTCGGAAGAACTCATGGGCTCGACCACGATCAACGGAACCGATTACCTGATTCTCAAGGAAATGACGGCGAGCGACAACAATCTCGTCCTCGCGAACGTCGGTTCGACCGTCTCCAAATACGTCTATGACCTGAGTCCTTACGGTTCTTCGCTGACCTTTGACTGGGTTGTTGAGCAGAATGGATTTCTTGTCGTCGGCGCGCAAACGGGCGGAAGGAGCGGTCTCATTACGATTAAGTCTACGACTCCGGCTAACGACGTCGACGTATCGACCCTCGGAAAGTGGGTCGCTTGCGACAGCCTGAAGTTAAACGCTTCGTCGAGCGCCGCGATTGGCGATATTGGCGGCGACCGCGACCCGGAAATCTTCGTTGTGAACGGTCCCGCGTATCAGTTCTATCTTGGCAACGCGTCGTCGACCTACGGCTATACTTTTTCACCGTCCGACGTTGTCGTTTCCTCGCCGGAATATGTTTCGATCGACGTTGAGGACATTGACGGCGACGGCGATACGGAAGCGATTCTGGTCGGCGCCAACTACCTCTATACCGCGTCGATATCCTCGACGGGCGCGGTTTCTAACGTCACGAACCAGTTTACGTTCAGCGAAGCCGTGCGCAAGGGCGTCTTTGGCGACTTCAACGGCGACGGCCGTGTCGACGTCGCCGTTCAGTTCCAGGCTAACGTCGGTTCCAACGTTCAGGTCTTTCAGCAGCTCGCCGACGGTTCTTTCGTCGCTCGTGCAAAGCAGTCCTTTAACGGTTCAATCGCCGATATTGCCGTCGGCAAGTTCAGCCAGACGGTCGTCGACGAGATCGCCGTTCTTACGGTCAAGGGCGGAACGACGGCGACAACGACGGTGAACACGCTTAAACTAAACGGGTCGGGCTTCGTCGCAACGCGGACTTATTCTGGAAGCGAACGGATCGGCGCCGCGTTGGCGGTAGGCGATATTTACGGCTCGAGCGTAGACGACATTGTCGTGGTCAATACGACGCAGGATACGATCACGGTTCTTAAAAACAGCGGTTCCTCGTTGAGCGGTTCGACGATAACGACCGCGTACGACACGTCGGCCACCGCCGGCACGAACCCGACGGCCGCCGCTATTGGCGACTTCAACGGCGACGGGCTTAACGACGTAGCCGTCCTTAACTCGTCGGCGGGAACCAACTACGCGAACATTGTCTATTATCTTCGTTCGAACGACACGGGCCTGGGCTCCAAGCCGACAGGCAAGACGCTCATTTCCGGAACGACGACCGTTCAGGGGCTCGTCGCGGAAGACCTTAATAACGACGGTTATTCCGATCTGACATATGCTCGTAAGACGACGAGCAACCGCGTTTACGTCAGTACGCTTATGGGCAACGGCACGACCTCTGTTTTCGACGGCGTTATCAATAAGGCGATAACCGCCGACGTTTCTTCTCCGCTTGACCTTACGCTGACGCAAGTCGATCCGGGCAACGTTTCCTACGACGTCGTCTGGGCTCAGGATAAGACGGTAGGCGTTCTCCTGAACAAGGACAAGACGTCCGCGTCGGGATCTGTTCGTTTCGTACTCCAGTCTCTTTCGTCCCCCGCCGGCGATTCCTACGCCAGCGCGGTTGCGTCGCAGCGCGACTGGATCGACGAATGGTCTAATTTCTACGTTGATATTTGGGCGACGACCAACGGCGCCGGGGCGGTGACGTCCGCTAAGACCGCGTTCTCCTACAACGAATCCTATTTCACGCTTGCCGACGTAACGGGAGCGAACGGATACTCCGTTTCCTACACGTCGGGATCAGGAACCGCGACCGTCACGGCCAATGGCTCTGGAGTCGCCGATTCCGCCGGCTGGGTTCTCGTCGGACGGATGAAGTTTGCGCCGACAGGCGGCGTGGGCGTCGCGCTCCCGGCGAACGGCGCGTTGGCGTCGGTCGATTCCGGCTTCTCGGCGACGGCGTCTTCGCAGACCCTCAATGGCACGGCGGTTTCGACTTCCTCAGCGCCGTCTGTGAAGCTCTATCCTTTCCTTTTCGATATTGACGAAAACGGCGTGATTAACACGAACGACCTCGGCTATCTCCAGTCGTATCTTGGT
>CACYBR010000381.1 GCA_902772705.1 uncultured Planctomycetota bacterium | reverse complement strand
TACGACGAGAATCAGCCGCTCTTTACGAACGCGTCTCAGGGGGATTACTCGCTCGCCGATTCGTCGCAGGCGATCAACAAGGGCGCTAACGAGCACGTGACGACCCAGACCGATATCGTCGGCGTAGCACGAATCTTTGACGGAACCGTCGATCTGGGCGCCTATGAACACGGCGTCGCGCTTTCGCCGCTGACGCCCCCGACCATTACGTCGACCTCCTCGACGTCAGACTCGATTACCGTCCAGTGGAACGCCGTGACGAACGCGACAGGCTACGTCGTGGAATACAAGAGCGAAAAAGACGTAAAGTACACGTCCATGTCCTCGACCGTCTCAACGTCGCGCACAATCTCGAATCTGGCGCCCGGAACGAATTACAAGATTCGCGTCTACGCGCTCGGCGATGGAACGAACAATTCCAATTCCACGTACAGCGCCGTCAAGGACGTTAAAACCCAATCGGTCATGCTGACGACTCCGACGATCACGACGACGTCGTCGACGACCAGCTCGATTACGATCAAGTGGAATTCCGTGGAGAACGCGTCTGGCTATGTCGTCGCATACAAGAAATCCACGGATTCATCATACACGGTTATGTCGCCGACAACGACTACGTCGCGCACAATTACCAATCTTTCCGCCAACACGACCTACAACGTCAAGCTCTACGCGCAGGGCGACGGAACGGTCTATACGGATTCGAATTACAGCGCCGTCAAATCCGTTGCGACGCAACCTGTGAGCGACGTCGAAACCCCGTCGACCACCGTGACGACTGATTTGGACGTCGTCGACCCGTACGACGGTAAAATCTCGTTGCGAGAAGCGCTCGTCACTTACTCCAACGCCGGCGATACGGTGCGGTTTGCGACCGCCATGAAAGGCAAAACAATCACGCTTGATCCGGATCGCAACCAGCTCTATATAAGCAGAAACGTTACGATCGACGCGTCGAATCTCTACACGGCGTCAACGGGAACGCCCGGCGTGACTATCAGCGGCGGCGACGCAACGCGCATCATGTACCTCGCCAGCGGCAAAACCATGACGATCAAGGGCCTGAAGTTCACTCACGGCAAATCGCCAGCATGCGGCGGCGCAATCTGGGATTCTGGAAATCTGATCGTTCAGGACTGCGTCTTTGCCGACAACAACGCGACCTTTACGGACGACGACGGGTCTGCGGGACAGTACTACGGCGCCGCGATCGCGGTCAAATCCGGCGCGACGATTAACGCGAACCAATGCGTGTTCTCCGGCAACGCCGGCGCCGGAACAATTTCGTTCCAGACGGACGCGAATTCGACGATCAAGAACTGTCAATTTATCGACAACGATACGCACGGCGTTTATCTGGCGTATGGAGCGGCGCGGATTACAGTCGAAGACTCCGTTTTCACCGGCAACGAGTACGGCGTCAATCTCTACAGCTCCAGCGGTTCCATCGTTGCTTCCAATTGTACGTTGTCGTCAAACGTAGTAGGCGCGTACGTTTATGCGGGCTCCCTTTCTCTTAACGGCGACGTCATAACGAGCAACACGAGTCACGGGATTTACGGCGCCTCCAACGGCGTCGTTGAGGCGACAAACGTCGTTATCGCCAACAACCGCGGAGGCTGGGGCGCGGGAATCGAACTCTTCGGCGAAATGACGCTTCGCAACTCGACCGTCGCAAACAACGCCGCGACTTCCGGCGGCGGCGGCGTCGATCTGGACAGTTCCGCCGTCTTGAACGTTTACAACTCCATTATTGCCTGTAACACGTCGCCGAGGGGCGCGGACGTTAACAAATACAGCTCCAGCGCTCAGGCTAACGCGTGGAACGTCATTTCGAGCTATACCGCATGGGATTCCGGCGCGAACCAGCTGACGTACAACGAGAATCAGCCGCTCTTTGCAGACGCCGCGCAGGGCGTTTATTCGCTCGCGGAAAACTCGCAGGCGATCAACAAAGGCGCTAACGAGAACGTGACGACTCAAACCGATCTTGCCGGCAATACGCGCATTATCGACGGAACCGTCGATCTGGGCGCATACGAATACGGCGCTGTGACGCCGACGCCCGAGCCTACGCCGCTCGACGCCCCGACCTGGAAGACGGTCTCCTCGACCGCAAATTCCATCACGGTCGCGTGGAACCCCGTCGACAACGCCTCGCGATACGTCGTTGAATACAAGACCTTGAGGGATACGAGCTATACGGTCGCGCCCAGCGTCGCCTCGACGACGTTCACGATCCTGAACCTCGACGCCGACACGACCTACTACCTGCGCGTCTACGCCGTCGGCGACGGTTCGAACTACTCCGACTCCCCGTACAGTACGGTTAAGACGGTCAAGACGAAGACCACGCCCGAGCCTACGCCGCTCGACGCCCCGACCTGGAAGACCTCTTCCTCGACCGCAAACACCGTCACGGTCGCGTGGAACCCCGTCGCCAACGCTTCGCGATATGTCGTTGAATACAAGACCTCGGCGGAAACAAGCTATACGGTCGCGCCCAGTACCGCCTCGACGACGTTCACCATCCTGAACCTCGCGTCAGAAACGACCTACAAGCTTCGCGTCTACGCGGTCGGCGACGGCGTCAACTACTCCGACTCCGCGTACAGTACGGTTAAGGCGGTCAAGACGAAGACCGCCGCTACCCCAGCGACCCAGCTCGACGCGCCAACCTGGAAATCGTCGTCCTCGACCGCAAATTCCGTCACGGTTACGTGGAACGCCGTCGCCAACGCCTCAGGATACGTCGTCGAATACAAGAGCGAGAACGACTCGACCTTTACGCCAGTCCAGCAAACGTCGGCGACGACGATCACGATCACGAACCTCGCGTCAGAAACGACCTACAAGTTCCGCGTTCTCGCCGTCGGCAACGGCTCGAGCTACTCCGACTCTGCGTACAGCGCCATCAAGGCCGTTAAGACCAAAGCAGGCTCCACTCCGGTCAGTCAGCTCGACTCCCCGACCTGGAAGTCGTCGTCCTCGACCGCAAGCTCGGTCACGCTCGCGTGGAACGCCGTCGCTAACGCCTCCGGATACGTTGTCGAGTACAAGGACGGCAATGCCGCAACCTTTACGCCGCTCCCGCAAACTGCTTCCACGACGCTGACGATTCCGAATCTCAACGCCGAAACGACGTACAAGTTCCGCGTTCTCGCCGTCGGCAACGGCGCGAGCTACTCCGACTCCGCGTACAGCGCCATCAAGGCGGTCAAGACCAAAGCCGGGTCCAATCCGGTCGGTCAGCTCGACGCGCCGACCTGGAAATCCTCGTCCTCGACGGGCAGTTCCGTCACAGTCGCGTGGAACGCCGTCGCTAACGCTCAGGGATACGTCGTGGAATACAAGACTTCGGCGGAAACGAACTATACGGTCGCGCCGAAAACAACCGCGACGACGCTCACGATTCCGAACCTCGCGTCGGAAACGACCTACAAGCTGCGCGTCTACGCCGTTGGCGACGGAACGAGCTACTCCGATTCCGTCTACAGCGCCATTAAGGCGGTCAAGACGAAGGCGGAGGAGCCGGCGGCTGACCCGACCGTCGCTGTGGCGAGTTACAATTCCGCGACGCGTCAGGCGACGATTACCTGGGACGCGATCCCCGGCGCCGCGACCTATAAGCTCCAGCTCTCCAAGGACGGCGGCGCGTCATGGGCCAACTACAGAACAGGGCTCACGGTCACGAACGCGACTGTCAACGGGTTGTACCCCGGCAACGCGTACGCGCTGCGCGTCTACGGCGTTTCCAGCGCCGGCGCGACGATCACGACCACGTATGCGGAGCGGCCTTTTGCGCCGATTGCGCTGACCAGCGCGAGCGACACGTACCGACCCGGCGCCGCGATTAGCGTGACGCAAACGGGCGCGTCCAACGCGACGTCGACGATTAAATGGTACAACGTCACGCCCAACGGCGACGTTGAGATCACGGCGGCGCGCAACAAACTGACGTACACGCCGCCGACGACGGCGAATTACGATATCAAGGTCGTCGCGACGGGAACAGGCGATTCTGAAGGCGCCGTGTCGACGCTTGTCTTTGCGAATTATTCGTCGGTTCGAGTCGTCAGCTACGATTCCTCGACGCGTCAGGCGACGCTTTCGTGGGGCGCGATCACCGGCGCCGCGACCTATAAGCTGCAGCTGTCGAAGGACGGCGGCGCGACGTGGGCTAACTACAAGACCGGGCTCACGACCACGACGGCGACGGTCAACGGGCTGTATGTCGGCAAGACGTACGGATTCCGCGTCTACGGAATCACGAGCTCGGGCACGACGCTCAGCGTCAGTTACGAGAAGCTCTTCGCGCCGGCGAACAGCTCAAGCTCCATTGTCGACGCCGCGTTCGCCGATTTCTTCGAGGAGGAGTTCTTCGAAGCCTGAAGTTACTTAACTCAAGATTAACTCTGTGACTAAGACGCTATAAAAATTAGAGGCGATTCTCTCTTTTATGAGAGGATCGCCTCTTTTTTCTGCGACGCGCTTTCAATAACGATTTTCACAAAACTTTGCGGCACAGGCGGATAGAAATCGAGGCGCCGTCTGCGCTTTTCACCGCTGAAAATACGACTCGAAACGTTGTTCTACACTTGACTCCACAAAACGCCCGTAATACAATATTGAGTCTAGAGTTTAGGGCGTCGCCTTTTCGTCAAAAGCGCGATCGCTCGTCAAGATTCAAACAACACGGGCATGGAAGCGCGCTGGAAGCAGGGCTATTAAAGAGCTCTCCTCTTCGCGGCTATTCAACTCCACTGCCGTTCGGCGGCGCGTTTCCCAACTTCTTACAAG
>CACYBR010000380.1 GCA_902772705.1 uncultured Planctomycetota bacterium | reverse complement strand
TTCGCGCGGCTCAAACGCCGACCGGCGCGTCGCCTGCTTTCTGGCGGCGACGTGGGCGCGATTGGCGCGGAAACGGTCAATTTTCCAGAAGGACGTCACGGGCTTTCTCTTTATTACTGACGACGGCTGTTTTCAACGCCAACCAGCTCCCTCAACGGGAACCGGAAAAGGGCGTTTTTCCGGACAGGCCGGAACAACAGCGTTAAAAATCTGTTCTGCGTCAACGATGAAGAGTTCAAAAAGGACGAACAGACGCCGCAAACCGTCAATACCATGAAGGAGCGGCGGAACCTTCAGGCGACTATCGCTAAGCGACGAAATCGGCGTCATGCGTATAAGACGACCGACTGACTGGGATTATATAAATCGCAAATTGCCGCGTCAAGAAAACCGGGGATTCTTTTGAAAAAGACAGGGGGGAATCTTAAACTCGTCTTTTCATGGCGATAACCGGCATTCTCCCATGACGGCTGTATTCGTCGGAGGGAGAGAAGAGGAACCGTTCGGAAAAAAACAGACCAGAAAAAAACAATCGCCGACAACGCGCAGAGTCGTTCGTCCTTTTTGACGCGAAGCCGCCCGACTCCGCCAAGGGAATGGGGAAGGGGAACGAGCAGGAACTCGTCCCCGGGGTTGAGGGCGTTTTCGACGCGAGGCGGATTACGTTTTCGTTTTTCTGCCGATGAAGAGACCAAGCGTTCCGAAGGTCATTGGCAGTCGCGTCGGGGCGTCGAGCCCGGCGTCGCGCATGTATTCGAGCGTTTGCTCAGGGGAATCGAACGCGTCGACGCTCTCCGGGAGATAGCGATACGCGTCGCTTTTGTTGCCCGAGACGAAGTTGCCGATCAGCGGCAGGATCCTGTGAAAATAGAAGCGGAAGATCGGCGCGAAGAGCGGAAACTTTGTGGGTGAGAATTCGAGAATCGCGACGACGCCCCCTTTTCGACAAACGCGCGCCATTTCGGCGATCGCCTTTTTCGGCTCGACCATATTGCGCAGCCCGAAGGAGTTTGTGACCGCGTCGAATCGCTCGTCGTCAAAGGGCAGGTTGTGCGCGTCGGCCTCGACGAACTCGACGGCGGGAACCTTTTTGCGCGCAAGCGCGAGCATTTCAGGGACGAAGTCGACGCCGACCGGCTGGAATTCCACGACGCCGAGCTTGTCGGCGAGCTTGCGGCGCGTCCATTGACGGAGCTGCTCCGCGATCACGTCGCCGGTTCCGGTCGCAAGATCGAGCGTTTCGAGCTTTTTCGGAGGATTCGAACGCTCCGCCAGCCGCTGGAAGACCTCTCGAACGTAGCGGCGCCGCCATTGTTTCGCAAGTCCAAAGGAAAGCAGATTGTTGAGGAGATCGTATTTCGGCGCAATTTCGCCGAACATGGATTGAACTCGGGTCGCGGATTTGTCGACAGACGATTTCTTTGCGGTCATGGGCGGCGCCTTTCCTGACGTTAAGATTCCGATATAATTGAACAACCCTTAGACGCTTCGCCGATACGCCTGAAGAAGGCGTGTTTGCCGAGCGTCGCCCGTTAATTATACAGCGTTTTAACGCGCCGACCAGACGTAGCCGTCGGTCGACGCATTGAGGTGTGAGCCGCAATGACGAGACGACTTGACGTTTATGCGCTTCCAGTCCTTGCGCAGGAGCTGCCCGCGAGGGGCGTTTCCGTCGCGATCGACGTTTTGCGCGCGACGACGACGATCACGACCGCGCTTGCCAACGGGGCGCGTCGCGTCCTGCCGTTTGAGACGGTCGAGGAAACCTTCGCCGCGAAAAAAGCGATCCTCGAAAGACGACCGGACGACGCCGACTCGATCCTGCTCGGCGGCGAGCGCGGAGGACTGCCGATCGAGAAATTCGATCTGGGCAACTCCCCCGACCTGTACGGACCCGAGACGGTCGGCGGCAAGACGGTCCTCTTTACGACGACAAACGGCACGAAAGCGATCCTGCGTTGTCGCGGGGTCGTCTACCTGGCCGCGTTCGTCAACGCGGACGCGGTCGTTCAGAAGCTCCTCGCCGACGAAGCGCGCGAGCAGATTTCGCTCGTGTGCGCGGGAACCAACGGACAGTATACGGAGGAAGACCTGCTTTTAGCGGGGCTGATCGCCGACCGCCTGACGCTTTCGGCGTCGGACTTTGAACTCAACGTTCAGGCGGAGGTCGTTCGCGAGCAGTGGCGCGTGAACCGTCGCCGGCCCCTTGTCGAGCTTCTCAAAGAGAGCCGGGGCGGTCAGAATCTTAAGCGAATCAAGCTGGTTAAAGACGTCGCCGACGCCGCGAAGCTCGATTCGCTCGACGTCGTTCCGGAATACCGGGTGGGCGAGATAAGACTATCCGGTTCCGATTGGAAACGGGGCGTCGAACCTGAGGTCTGACCAATAGAACGAACATAGCCAACGAAACGAATCAGACCGCGACGAATCGCGGTCGCATACATTTTTTAAGGAACGATAAAAATGCGGATGGAAGAACTTGTCGCGCTTTGCAAACGTCGCGGCTTCCTGTTTCAGTCGAGCGAGATTTACGGAGGTTTGAACGGCTTCTGGGACTACGGACCTCTCGGCGTGCTCCTCAAGAGAAACGTCAAAGACGCGTGGTGGAACGACATGATCGCGCGCCACAACGAGCTGCTTCAGCTTCCGGGCGCTCCGAGCAAATTCAGCATGGTCGGACTCGACTGCTCGATCATCATGCATCCGCAGGTGTGGAAATGCTCCGGCCACTATGATCTTTTCCACGATTTCATGATCGACTGCCGCGAATCGAAGAAACGCTATCGGTTCGATCATATTAAAGGTCGCTGGGTCACGGGACTTAAGCATGGCGAGAACGGGGCGCCGGCGGAGCGCGTTCGCGTCTTCGTGACGACGATCGAGACGGAAAACGAGCTCGAAGCGCTTGAAGAGGCCGCGTTGAAATTCTTCGGGCTGCGCAAAAAGGACGCGGATAAGCTCGAATGGGAAGACGACGAAATCCTTGGGATCGACTCGTTCCCGAACAACGACTTCTCGCAGGTCGTCGGTCCTGACGCGAAGCATGTCGGGACGCTGACGGAACCGCGGGAATTCAACCTGATGTTCAAGACGACGGTCGGCGCGCTCGGCGGCGAGGAAGACGCGGCGTTCCTGCGTCCTGAGACCGCGCAGGGAATTTTCGTGAACTTCAAGAACGTCGTCGACAGCGTTCAGGCGCGCGTGCCTTTCGGCGTCGGTCAGATCGGCAAGAGCTTCCGGAACGAGATAACGCCGCGTAACTTCACGTTCCGCAGCCGCGAATTTGAGCAGATGGAGATCGAATTCTTCTGCCACCCGTCGGAGTCCGCAGACTGGTATCGTTACTGGCGCGATCGCCGATTCCAGTGGTACGTCGACATGGGACTCGCAGGAGAACGGTTGCGTATGCGCGAGCATGAGCAGGCGGAACTGGCGCATTATTCCGTCGGCACGGCGGATATCGAATACGCGTTTCCGTTCCTGCCGGAAGGCGAATTCGGCGAGCTCGAGGGCGTCGCGCACCGCGGCGATTTCGACCTGCGGTCCCACGCCGAAGGCAAGCTCGTTCGCGAGGGAGACCAGCTCGTTCTGGAAAAAGACGCCAACGGCGCGCCGAAATGGCGCGGAAGCGGGAAGGACATGTCCTTCTACGACGATCTGCGCAAAGAACGCTTCATTCCGCACGTGATCGAGCCGAGTTCCGGCGCCGACCGCGCGACCCTCGCGTTCCTCTGCGAATCCTATAAGGTCGACAAGGCGCCGACCTCCGAAGAGGGTAAGGAAGAGGACCGCGTCTATCTGAAGCTGCATCCTCGAATCGCGCCCATTAAGGCCGCGATTCTGCCGCTCGTTAAGAAGGACGGGATGCCCGAGGTCGCCGCTGAAATTTATGGCGAACTCAAGAAGAAAATGCCCGTCCAATATAACGAGAAGGGCGCCGTTGGCCGTCGCTATCGTCGTCAGGACGAGATCGGCACGCCGTTCTGCGTTACGGTCGACGGTCAGACGCTCCAGGACGGCACGGTCACGCTCCGCGATCGCGACACGCTCGAACAGACGCGCGTCAAGAAAGACGAGCTCCTCGTCGAAATTCAGCAGCGTATCGGCGAATGATCGAATCGCTTCGACGCGGTCGCTTTTCTGTAGACCGCGCCGGAGAAATGTGTTATCCTATTAATGCCCGCTCCCATTGTCTTGCGCGACGCGCGTTGGACAGCGTGGGCGGGCTTGCGTGATTTAACCGTCTTGCGAGACGCGAGTCAGACCAGAGAACCCCGAACGAGAAAGGAAAGAGACGCCATGAAGATGAACAGACCCCAATCGGCTCAACAGACTCCTAAAGCGGGAATGCTCGGGGTTGGGCTCGACAATACGGACGGAGAGACGAGACTGACCCGAGGTAAGAACTTCACGCTTGTCGGCGGCAGCGAGGAGACGCATTCGATGATGCAGGAGACGGCGGTCAAGGTGAACGAGGCGCTCGATCGCAAGGGCAAGACGCTCGAAGAGACGTCTCCCGAAGAATTTCGCGACGTTCTTTTCGACGTTGTGGAGAAGATACGGCGCTGAAAAATCGAAATAACGTGCTTAACATTAAATAAAACAAAGGTTTAAGGAAATTCAATGTCTTGGTTTGTCGAACAGGGCGCGCTGACGCTTGACCGTGTTTTGGAGCTTGCGCGTCGTTGCGCGGACGAGGCGCGCGCGCGTATTTGCCGCGATCCGAAACGCGTGCTGTTGTTGCCTCCCGATATAACGCGCGCTCACAGCGGCGCCGGCAAGGTCGCGGAAGAACTGTATAAAATCTTTTCGCCGACCGCCGACGTTTACGTCATCCCGACGCTTGGTCAGCATCTTCCTCATACGCCGTATCAGAATCGCTGGATGTTTGGCTCGATCCCGGAAGAAAAGATCCTCAAGCACGATTGGCGCAACGGCGCGACGAAGCTCGGCGAGATACCGGCGTCTTACGTTAAAGAGGTCTCTGGCGGTCGCGCAGACTGGCCGATTCCGATCTGTCTGAACTCGACGCTCGTGAACGAAAAATGGGACCTTGTAATCAATATCGGTCACGTTGTGCCTCATGAAGTTCTTGGCTTTGCGAACCACAATAAGAACTACTTCATCGGACTGGGCGGCAAGGAAACGATCTGCGCGTCTCACATGATGGCGGCGTGCTGCGGAATAGAGAACAACCTTGGCAATCTGCTCACGCCTCTTCGACGGTGCTACAACAAGGCGGAAGAAGAATTCCTCGGGTTCCTGCCAGACTGCTATTTCGAAGTGACGATGGCGTACGACGACGCGGGCGTCCTTGGTCATACGGGCGTTTACTGCGGGGCGGATCTGGACGTGTACCTTGACGCGGCGCACGCGTCGCGCGAACAGAACATAACGATCGTTCCGCCTCTCAAGAAGGTCGTCGCGGTCATGCAGGGAGACGAATTCTACAGCACGTGGGTCGCGAACAAAGCGATCTACCGCACGCGTATGGCGATGGCGGACGGCGGCGAGCTGCTCATTATCGCGCCGGGACTGCGGAGATTCGGGGAGCAGCCCGACGTTGACGAGCTCATTCGCAAGTACGGTTATTCCGGGACGGAGAATATCATGCGTCTCTGGAAGACCGAGCCGGTTCTTCAGGACTTGACGCACGGCACGGCGCACCTGATCCACGGCAGTTCCGAAGGGCGCTTTAAGATCACGTACGCGCCGGGCGCCCTTTCCAAAGAAGAGGTGGAAAGCGTTTGCTTTGGCTACGCGGATCTCGCCGAAACGCTCAAACGCTACGATCCCACAAAGATGAAGAACGGCTTCAACGTCATGCCCGACGGGGAAGAGGTCTACTATATCAGCACGCCGAGCGCGGGTCTTTGGACGACGAAGGAAAAACTCGAGAACCGCGCGTTTTGAGCTCGTGTCTGAACAGGAACGGCGTTTCGTGTATCGCCTCGCGCGCCGTCGGAGCGCCGGCTGGATTGACTTCCTCCGAGAGCGCTCTATATTAAAGACCTGAGGCGCGGACGTTGTTTGCTCCGCGCTTGCACAAACCGAATCAGATCGACGCATGGCGCCGCCGGGCGGCATGAGAGACGTCATATCCTTATCGTTAGGCCGTTGAAGATAAGGGTATGACGTGTTTTTTTTATGGGAGAAACAGCGTATGCACTGGATAATGCTGGCGTTAGCGGGCGTTTTTGAAATAACCTGGTCCTGCGCGATGAAGGCGTCCAATGGATTTACCGTTCTCGTTCCGACGATCGTGACGGTCGTCGGCAGTATCGCGAGCTCCGTCTTTCTGGCGCTTGCGCTCAAGCATATTCCGCTCGGGACGGCGTATTCGATCTGGACGGGAATGGGGATCGTCGGCTCTTCGACGCTGGGCGTCGTTCTTTTTCACGAGAAGCTCTCGGGCCCGCAGATCGCGTGCGTCTGCATGATCGCCCTCGGCATTGTCGGATTGAAGCTTCTGGCGACGGAATGACGCGACGCTTTCTCTTATAAATCTAAATCTTTGAGTTTCACTCCTTCTGCTGTTTTCCAGTCGACGTTACCGTTGGACGTATGTCCTAAAACCACCGCCGACGCTGCCGAAGGAGCGTTGAATTCATAGTCTCTGGTGAATTTTCGATCTGTGATAACGCCCTTTTTTTCCAGATCGTTTCTCAATTTATAGTAGGATTTCCCTTGCGTTTTCAAAGAGGGAACAATGTGATCGGACACTGTAGAACCTTGCAAAACAGTGAATCCTCCGGCGCTGACAAAGCCTTTAGCGAATCCTCCCGCTCCTTTACAGAATAAGTAAATCGTCTTGTCGGTTGCTTTGGGAACAGGCACAAGCGCCTTATAGCCCAGAGTGTTGAAGAGGATTTTTACATTGTCGATAAACTCCTCCATACTGGCAATCTGCGCTTCTTTCAAAACAGTGTTTTTGTATGTATTCTTCGTAAGGATTGAGTATCGTCCACATTCTTTCGCAATCTCAACCAAACGGTTTTCAAGATACCGGATCAAGGCCTTGTTCAAGTCTCTGCCGACAAAGACGACCGCCGTATTCCAATAATATTTTTCTTTGCCTGATTGGAAGTCGCGAAGATGCTGAATCAGGCGATCCAACACATTTTCAGCCTCTCCAATATAGATGGAATCTGCTCCGTCTTCTTCCTGACAAATCAGAAAATAGACGCCCACGCCTTTTATATCGTTCCTATCACAATTAGAAACTTCTGTCCGCAGAATCTTAATCGCTTTTCCATTCCAGTTTGACAGTTCGGCGGTAATCAGGCTTTCTGCCGTGCCATTTACGAGAAACAGTTCGATTGTTTTTCCGCGCGTCATTCTTCGCTCTCGCAACTTACAATGATTATATTCTAGTGAATGAAATAGCGTCGCCTCTGTTATTCAGGCGTTGCGTCCGTCTTCAACTGCGCCTTTAGCTCGCTGAAACTTTCGAGCGCGCCCCCATTGTTGTGTAACTATGGACGGCGACCCTTTGATCGCCGTCGCAATCTCACCTTTTTAACATTATACGCCGAAACGTCTGTTTTTGTACCTTAGAAACGACGAATAACGCAATCTATCTCGCGTTCAAGCCGATAGATCAGGCTCAATGACACCTTCATCGATTAGCTGTTGCAGCTTCTCTCTGAAATTTGATTTGGTGATCTTAAGTCCTTGACCGCCTTCGAGTCTCTCGACTCTGGGGAATCCTTCGACGTTTTCAAGTTCGACGACGCTTTCAAGCGCGGCGACGACGCTTCCGCTGTCGCCTTTTCCATGTCCGCTGTGTGGCATGGGACCTAAAAGGATCGCGCAAAAAATCGGTTTAAACAGCATGTTTCTGAAATTATGTTTCTTAGCGGCGTCGTAGTCTAAATAAAACTCAAAACGCCCCTTGCTGATCCCCAACTGCTTGCCCACGCCTTCGAGATCCGTTTTTTTGACCTTGGTTGCGCCCACGACGACGATTTTACCGTTCGTATAGGGTTTATATCCGCTTTCGTTTATAAGGAGACTGGAAAGACCAAGAAGACGTAATAGTTCTTCTAGTTCGCCAGAACGGTTTGTTCTCGTCAGAATCTCCGTAATTCTCCCCGGAATTTCTCGCACAATCTTATCTTCGAGTTCAAGTAGTTCTTCAGACGACAACTTGTTTGACAACATATCAATCAACCTCCTCGAAGATTTCGCGCAGTTCGTTCTGAGCCCTTTGCAACTTTAACCGCAGCACCTTTATCTCGTCCATTTTAGCCTGATAACGGTTGGCGATCATGTTCTGACTTTCCATGGACGGGAGGGGGACTGTTAGTTTCTTGAGCGATTCGACCGATATGATCGGAAGAGCGTTTCCGACGGTAATTGACGCGAGCGCGGCAATTCCTATTTCGCTGTCAAAGAACGCTTTCAGGAAGTAGGGGTTAACCTTGTTTTCGTCCAGTTCAATAATGAAGAGGTTGTCGCTTCCCAAAAGCTTTTTTCCGGCTTCAACTTCGGCGACGGCGACTTTGAAGAAAGGACCCCCAGTTTTGGAAAGAAGAAGGTTTCCGTTTCCGATGCAGTACTTGTCCAACTTGGGATCAAGCTCTTTCAAGTAAGGCAAGTCTTCGGATATCAGCCCGTCTTGAATATTCTTCACGTTCAAGTATCGCGTGTTCGTCGGGACGTCGGAAGTCAGTTCGGCAAGCTTGGCGCCCATTAACTGTGTTCCTCTGGTTACGCGCTTCATCAAAGAGCCAAACTCGACGCCTTCTTTAATCTCGACGGCGTTCAAGTATCGAGGAGGATAGATCGCATACTCGTTTTTTTGCAGTTTTTTCTGGTCAACTGACGTCGCGTGTTCGCCGTCTTCCGTTAATAGCGTGACGATACGTTCAACGCTGGAATCAGGCAGAATGTCAATTCTCCTACTTATTCCGCCTCGCTCGGAAAAATTCGACGCGTCAATCATCCTTATCGACTTGTTCCCTTTGCTGAAGACGATTAAGGTCGTCGCAATGGTCGCAAACGAAAAGAGTCCGGAGGGAAGCGCGACGACGGCTTCGATTAAACCGCTGTTTATGAGATGTCTTCGAATTTCCCGGTCAGATTGACTCCAAGCGTCGCCGTTAGTCATGATCGCTACGGCTTTGCCATTGTCGGTTAAATGATCAAGGAGCAGACAGTTAAAAACCCAGTTCGAGCATCTTCTTATTCTGACGTCAGGCAATCTGTTGACGAGAAGGTTAAGGTATTCCTCGCCCTTTCGTGTAAGGTCTTGTCTTAACGGATAGTTCGAGAAGATTTTATCGAACTTTTTATCCTCGGGCGTCGTAAACATATCGCCTAGTTCGATTGTCGCGTTACCCGAAAACAACTCCGTTCTTATTGTTGAAATCTCGCTTGCGTCAGTGTTAATTTCGACGCCGTATAGCGGGTTGTCTTTGACCTGCCCCGCTGCAAGAGTCAGAAAATCTCCAAACCCGCTTCCGAAGTCGGCGACGCTTTCCCCCGATTTGGCGTCCAAAATCCTTAAGGCGAGTTTTGAAATTGATTCCGGAGTCTCGAACAATCCCGCGCTTTTTCCATAGACGTCCTTTGGACACGCGCGCATGTAATCGCGAAGATCGTCGACGCTGAACTTTCCTGTCAGGTGAAAAACGATTCCCAACTTGTCGACGCCAATCGATTTGACAAACAGGGCTCGCTGTTCCGAGACTTTGGATTCAATGTGCGTCAATAGGTCGTCCACAGTTTCAATTCCGTTCTGCAAAGCGACGTAAGCAGAATACGCGAGAACGAAAGACGTTTTAGTATCGAACGCCAAAGCGCCATGAGTAACGAAATAGAGCGCCTTCCTTATGGTTTCATTGATTCTCCAAATAACGTCTTCATTTCTTCTGATTTCATTCTTGTTTAACACTTCTTGTCTCCTTTGTTTCTAACAGCCAATATTCTATCGGCGAGAGTAAAATGAACTGTTGTGGTAACTGTCTACCAAGTTTGGTTAGGGCTAACCAAAATCGCGATGGTCAGAATATACCATGCCGTTCTGAGCCGTCAACTGCTTTTTTTAAAATTTCTAAAAAAATACTCGAAAAAGTTTTTCGAAGTATCTTGGCTTGTCTGTTGACTATGCTCTAAATGCTGATATTTTAACTTGTTATGGAAAATATGGCCAAAAATCAGGAAAGACGGCGTACAGATAGTTTTTATTAAGAAGCGTTCGCGCTATCAGGCGGAATTTTTATGCTTAACTTGCGTCTTGACAAAGTTTATGAGATGCTTCCGACATTAATGACGGGAGCATGTCCAAAGGCGCAAAC
>CACYBR010000379.1 GCA_902772705.1 uncultured Planctomycetota bacterium | reverse complement strand
GGACGTTTCGGTCGTCCAAACCTCACGCCGTTCGCTCTGGCGATCGCGATCCCTTCTTTTTGACGCTGGAGAATCGAGTCGCGCTCATTCTCCGCAACGAAGGAAAGAATCTGCAACACAACGTCGCTGATAAAGGTTCCCAGAAGGTCTTTTCCCCTCCGCGTGTCAAGGAGCGGCATGTCGATCACGACGACGTCGACTCCGAGGTCCTGTGTTAGTATCTTCCACTGATGGATGATTTCACGATAATTACGTCCCAAACGATCAATACTCTTGATATACAGAACGTCGTTCGTACGTAGCTTCTCGAGGAGTATCTGGTATTGATCACGTTCAAAGTCCTTTCCCGATTGCTTGTCGACGTAAATGTTTTGCGGCGGAATCGGGACCTCCTCCAACGCCTGCAATTGCCTGTCCTCGTTTTGATGACGAGTGCTTACTCTTGCATATCCGAACAGGCGAGGCTTATTGTCCATGTCTGAATGTCCTCCTGTTTTGAGGAACGCAGCTTTCTACGAATCTCTAAAGCAACGTGTTTCCCTGAAGAGCATATTCAAATTGGATTTTGTCTCTCCTTTCTGCTCAATGCGTGATTCAACAACGCCGTTATTCAGACGGCAACGTGGACGAAGCTTCTGCGCTCAGCGTTCAGGCCACGCGTATTCTCGCGCAAACCTTTCTTCATCTTCAACCCGCGCCGTTAAGGCGCGGGAGGGAGCAAGAGCGCTCAAATTACGCGTCACGGAAGATGCGGGACGCCGGGTCGTTCAGGCCGGAACTCCGGTCCTCTTCCGGGTCCGGGTCCAACATTGCGAGGCGGGTAGGGAACGTAGCGCGGTCCGGGTCGGAATTCGGGACCTCCTCCGGGTCCGGGTCCAACGTGGCGAGGCGGGTAGGGAACGTAGCGCGGTCCGGGTCGGAATTCCGGACCTCTTCCAGGTCCGGGTCCGACATATCGAGGCATGCGCGCCGGACCGTTGAAGGGAGGAGCGGGATCTCTGTGAACAACCTGACGTGGACGTCCGATATTCACATCGACGTCGACGGAAGCGCGGGCGCCGAACCGTTCTCCCTGATTCATTCCGTTGAAACCATCGTTGGACTCACGGATAATGGTCGTCTGACCGACGCGCTGGGTCTGTCGTGCAGGAGCGAAGCCCTGTGGTCCGCCAACGGGTCTTCCACCGGAAAACTCGTCGGCGATAGCGAAATTCGTGAAGCACAGAATTCCGGCAAGCATAAGCGTCATATTCTTTTTCATGGCAAATCTCCTTGTTTATCTTCAACTTAACGCCGCAAGATCGGCGTGATTACAGTTCATGTCCTAAAAACGCGTCGTTCGCGTCTTCCAGGCTAACGTCATTCAGTCGTTCCGGCTCAAACGCTCAAAGCCGGCGTGGTTCCATATTGATCTGGTTCATTAACTAGAGTCTGACGAATCTCCTGTTTTCGTTTGGACGTCACGCGCTCGTCCCGGTTTTTGCTCCCTTTTGGGACGTTTCAACAGCGTTATTCTCCCATAACATTTTTATTTTCAACCGGTTAGATTTATCAAATCTTTCCGTTCTCCAAGACTGAAGAGAGAGCGCCTCGTCCTGTTTTCAAAAAAATCCGTCAATTTTTCTGAAAAATCTTGAAGAATTTCCGCCAGAATCTCACGTTTTTCCATGACGCGATCTCGGGAAACCCCGTAATTTAACGAATACAACGCGCGTTTTCTGATAGAACGACAGAAAAAAGAACAATAGAAAAAAAAGACGCCGCGTCCCGAAAGACGCCGCGTCAGGAAAGACTCGTTTAGCGATTAGACGTCAGATCAGCGCGGTCGTCTCGTCCAGATCGTGAATCAGATTAAAGTTCTGGACTGCCGCGCCGGCGGCGCCCTTAATAAGATTGTCAATCACGGAAACCGTCACAACGCGCGGTCCAACGACGCGAACGGTTATATGACAACGATTGGTATAGATTACGTCCTTAGTGGAAGGCAACGCGTCGACGACCTGAACGAACGGTTCGTTCTCGTAAAACTCGCGGAGGTACGCGAGGAGTTCTTCCTGCGTCGCCGACTTCAGGGGTTTAGAGTACGTCGTCGTCAGAATACCGCGATCCATCGGAGTGAGATGAGGCGTGAAAACGACCTTCGCTTCACGACCGCTGGCGTTCATGAGGATTTCTTCGATTTCGGGGGTGTGGCGGTGCGTTCCTACGCCGTAAGCGGAGATCGCCTCGTTGCACTCTGGATACAGGTTCTTCAGACTCGGTTTCCGTCCGGCGCCGGAAACGCCGCTCTTGGAATCGATAATCACGTCGTCGGGGGAAATGTAATCGTTCTTAAGCAGCGGCGCGAGGGGCAGGATTGCGGACGTCGGGTAACAGCCCGGGTTGGCCACGAGTCGCGCGCCTTTGATCTGGTCGCGAAAGAGCTCAGGAAGCCCGTACGGAGTGTTCGGAACGCGATCTGGATCCGGATGCGTCACGTTATACCACTTGTTAAAGACCTCCGCGCTGTTGAGTCGATAGTCGGCGCCAAAGTCAATCACTTTCATCCCCAGTTCAAGCAGTTCGGGAGCAACAGCGGCCGTCGCGGTATGGGGAAGACAGCTGAACACCGTGTCGACGCCTCGCTCAGCGAGGTCCGTCGGTTTAAGATTCTCACAATTGACGTCGTATTGGCCCGTAAGAGACGGATGAACCACCGCTATCGGGTTGGTGTTTTCCCGGCTTGTTACGGCGACGACTTCAACGAACGGATGACGACGGAGAAGTTTGAGAAGTTCGAGCGCCGTGTAACCGGTCGCGCCTAAAATAGCAACTTTGAACATGAAGCCAAATTCCTTCGAAATTACTTTGCTTTGTTACGCGAAACATGTTCGCGAAACGTTAATGTCTGCGAATCGTCCTGCACGGAGCTTATTGTCGTCCGGTGTCGCGGATCCAGTCGCGGGTCTCCATGATAATCTGATCGAGCGAGCGCTTCGGATCCCATCCGATAAGGCGACGCGCCTTGTCCAGACACGGCAGACGCCGCTGCATGTCGTCAAAGTTTGGTCCGTACGCTTCGTCGTAACTAACAGTTTTCACGATAGACTTCGAATCGCAAAGTTCGATAACGCGCCGCGCCAGATCGTTGATAGTGACTTCACGATCGCTCCCAAGATTGACGACCTCGCCTGCGGCGTTTGGAGTCTGCGGGAATCGCGCGAGTCCTTCAACAATGTCGTAGACCGACGAGAAACATCGCGACTGTTCGCCTGAACCGTAGACCTGGATCGGCTCGTTGTTGAGCGCCGCTGTTACAAAGCGCGGCAACACCATTCCGTAATAACCGGTCTGTCGCGGTCCGACAACGTTGAAAAGTCGCACAATGTAGACGGGAAGTCCCGTCTGTTCGCGTTGCGCCAGCAGATAGAACTCGTCAAGGAGCTTCGCGATCGCATAGGCCCAGCGATTTTTGCTGCTTGGTCCGAGCGTGACGTCCATATCCTCCCGAAACGGAATCGATTCCGATTTGCCGTACGTTTCGCTCGTGGAGGTCAGCAGGATCGGCTTGCGGTATTTTGCGCACAGATCGACGACCGTTTCCGTTGGACGCACGATGCGGCGGATCGAATCGACAGGTCGCGAGACAATGAGCTTAACGCCGACCGAACTTGCCAGATGGTATACAAAGTCCGAATTACGAATCTCCGTCTCAAGCAGGACCTTATCGGCAGCGTCGGCGACGTAGGCGTGGAAATTCCGGTTGTCCGCCAAATGAGCGACGTTTTCCCAAGAGCCCGTCGAGAGGTCGTCGACGATCGAAACTTCGTCGCCTCGTTTCAAAAAGAATTCCGTCAGATGGGAGCCGATGAATCCGGCGCCGCCCGTAATCAAATATTTCATTACCGCGCTTTCCTGTAACACTTCCGTCATATTGAGAATCGCCGCGCGTTCGGTTCTGTCGTGCCGAGTCATGAAGTTCTCCGAAATAGCGCGGGGCTCGACGGTTCTGACATTGTACCTCCTAACGCCGCTTCCGCAAGTCGAGACGCTCGTGTCCGCTACGACGAGGATTACGCCGCTGGTATTCTGTCAAATTGGCAGATACGCCGATTGTTTTCTCATGCGAAAAACGCGAGGTTGAAAATGTTCCGGACTCGTCAACGCCCCAAATACGGCGCGTCGTCTTGCTGTCGTTTGGATTTGTCGCCGTCGATTTAAAAAATTTTTTGATAAAAACACAAATATTTTTTCTTTGGCGCTTTTTTTGCAATCCATCGAGACAGTTGGACGCGGCGCTCTGGAACGTCAGAACGACGCGCTCCCAACAATCGAAATGATGAAATCAAACGAAGGTTTCCACGGCGCTCCTTCATCAAACGGAAACTGTGGAAAATTCGGACGAAATAAAGAATAGGAGAAACACCATGGCTCAAGGCGAAAAAATCATCGGTATCGACCTTGGTACTACCAACTCGGTCGTCGCCGTTATGGAAGGCAAAGACGCGAAAGTTATCGCTAACCCTGAAGGATATCGTCTGACTCCTAGTATTGTCGCGTTCACTGATTCGGAGAAACTCGTCGGCGAACTTGCAAAGCGTCAGGCCGTCATGAATCCGTCCCGCACGGTCGCGTCGATTAAACGTTTCATGGGGCGTAAACGAGGAGAGGTCGGTTCTGAAGAATTGACCGTTCCGTATAAGGTCGTTGGCGAGCCTGACGAATACGTCAAGGTTGAAATTGACGGCAAACGTTACACGCCGGCGGAAATCTCCGCTCAAACGCTTCGGAAGCTCAAGGAAGCGGCGGAAGCTTACCTCGGACACAAGGTCAACAAAGCGGTCATTACGGTTCCCGCTTACTTCAACGACGCTCAGCGTCAGGCGACGAAAGACGCGGGTCAGATCGCAGGGCTTGAAGTCGCTCGTATCGTTAACGAACCGACGGCGGCCGCGCTGGCTTACGGACTCGATAAGAAGGGCGCGAGCGAAAAGATCGTGGTCTTCGACCTTGGCGGCGGCACGTTCGACGTGTCCGTCCTCCAGGTGGCTGACGGAGTCTTTGAGGTCATCAGCACCAACGGCGACACGCATCTGGGCGGCGACGACTTCGACCACGTCCTCATCAACTACATCGCGGACGATTTCCAGCAGAAAAACGGCATCGACCTGCGTAAGGAACCGATGTCTCTGCAACGACTCCAGGAAGCGGCGGAAAAAGCGAAGTGCGAGCTCAGCACTCAGCAGCAAACCGACGTCAATCTGCCGTTCATTTCTCAGGACGCGTCCGGTCCAAAGCATCTCCAGATGCACATTACCCGCTCGGAATTTGAGCGTTTGACCGACGAGCTAGTCGAACGCACCAAGGGTCCCGTCATGCAGGCGTTGCGCGACGCGAAGCTTTCTCCCTCTGACGTGGACGAAGTCGTTCTCGTCGGCGGTTCGACTCGTATCCCGAAGGTTCAGGAAACGGTCAGAAGGATCTTCAACAAGGAGCCGCACAAGGGCGTGAACCCCGACGAAGTCGTCGCGGTCGGCGCGGCGATTCAGGGCGGCGTGCTCGCCGGCGACGTTAAGGACGTCCTGCTGCTCGACGTTACGCCGCTGTCTCTGGGCATCGAAACCCTGGGCGGCGTCATGACCAAGCTCGTTGAAAAGAACACGACGATCCCGACCGAGAAGAAACAGGTCTTCAGCACGGCGGAAGACAACCAGACCGCCGTTACGATCAAGGTCTATCAGGGCGAACGCGAGATTGCGTCCGCGAACCGTCTGCTCGGTCAGTTCAATCTGGAAGAAATTCCGCCTGCGCCGAGAGGTCTGCCGCAGATCGAAGTTACCTTCGACGTCGACGCCAACGGTATTCTGAACGTCTCCGCGAAGGATTTGGGCACGCAGAAGGAACAGAAGATTCGAATCGACAATTCTGCGGGACTTTCTCAGGAAGAAATCGAACGAATGAGAAAAGACGCGGAAGTGCACGCGGAAGAAGACAGGAAGCGTCGCGAACTTGTCGAAGCCAAGAACCGCGCCGAATCGATGTGCTTCGAGCTTGAAAAGTTGCTCAAGGAAAACGCCGACAAACTCCGAAAGGAAGACGTCGACGCGATCAACGCGGCTATCGTCAAGACGCGCGACGCGTGCAAGACGGAAGACGTCGACAAGATCAAGAGCGCGTTCTCTGAACTCGAACAGGCGTCTCACGCGATGAGCAAGGCGTTGTACGAAAAGGCGCAGGCGCAGCAGGCGCAAGCGCAGCAGAGTCAGCAAGCGGGCGCGGATTCCGGCTCCAAGCCGGACGACGACGCCATTGACGCGGATTTCGAAGTTAAAGACAAATGATCTAAACCCTACGGCGTCCAGATCGCGCCCTCGAACTGTTGTTAATGGAAAGGTCCGGAGCTTCCACACGGCTCCGGACCTTTTTTTGTTCCCGTGTTCCAACGCCTCGTCTCTCATTGAAATCACGTTGAATGAATCGCGTAAAAAAGGTATACTGATTCGTCAAACGCCGTAGCGGCGTTAGGAAAGAAGGAGCGTTTTACGCATGATATTCACAACGACTTCGCTGTTGTTCGCGGGTCTGTGCGCCGCCACGATACCGATCGCGATCCATCTGCTGTCAAAGGGCAAGCCGCGCAAGGTCGTCTTCGCGGCGATTCGCTTTGCGCAATCGACGCTCGTAACAAACCGCCGCAAG
>CACYBR010000378.1 GCA_902772705.1 uncultured Planctomycetota bacterium | reverse complement strand
GATATGGTCGAGGAGCTTGCGGAGAAAAAACAGGTTGAGCGAATCGACGTCGACGTCGAGCTCGTCATGCTCGTGGAACCCGTCTTCAAGGCTGGCTACGTCTGTCGGCGCTTCGTCAAGCTTGGCGGCTCGCTCGCGCAACGCTTTGACTTCGTCGCGACTCTTTTGCATTTCAGGATTGCTTTCGACAAGTTCCGCCAGCCGTCGACACGCTTCGGACGAACCGAGGTTGATCGCTTTGCGCAACCATTTCTGCGCTTCGACGAGGTTCGCTTTAACGCCGAATCCTGTCCGATACATTTCGCCGATATTGGCGCAGGCGTTGGCGCTGCCGCGAGCGGCTCCTTTCTGAAAAAGCTCCATCGCTCTGGCGACGTCACGTTTGACTCCTCTGCCGCACGCATAGAGTTCGCCAAGATTACTGCACGCCCAGGCGTCGCCGAGCCTCATTGCTTTGCGATAAATCACCGCCGCCTTACGCACGTCGCGCCTGACTCCGTAACCGTGTTCATAGCACATGCCCAGCGCGTTGAGCGATTGGACGTTGCCAAGACGCGCGCCCCTCGTGTAAAACCGGAACGCTCGCTTGAAATTGCGCTTGACCACGTCGCCGCGACTGAAAAAAAGACCAAGGCGATAGCACGATTCGCCGTCTCCCATGCACGCCGCTCGGCGGAAGAATTTTATCGCTTCTAAGGCGTTTTTACTCACTCCCTTGCCAAACTCGTAGCAAAGTCCCATCGCCCTGTATGAATACGGCTCCCTAAAGCACATGCCACGGTGGAAATATCTGATTGCTTTGCTGGGCTTGCCGTGATTCAGATAGTGAATTCCAATTCGATAATACGCTTCTGGATCGCCGAGTTTGGCGCTTTTGTTATAATATCGGAGCGCCCTCTTCTGGTCCGGTTCGACTCCAAAACCTTTTTCAAAGCAAACGCCAAGCTCTCGATAGGCGCTCGAAACGTGCATCGAAACGCCTTTACGGAAATAACGGAGCGCCTTAGCGAAATCTTGTTTGACTCCGATTCCCTGGCGGTAGCAGATTCCCGCGTTGTATATGGCGTCGCTGTCGCCAAACTCCGAGCCCTTGATAAAGCATCGCGCGGCTCGTTTAAGATTCCGTGCGACTCCTTTCCCGCTTTCATAAAGAAGACCAAGGCGATTAAACGATTTTTCATTTCCTCGTCGTGCGGCGAGTCGATAATATTTCGCCGCCTTACAATAGTCCTGACGTACCCCGTCGCCGTTTTCAAAGCACAGCGCGAGATTGAAGGTTGCGTTGGCGTCTCCAAGTTTGGCGGCTTTTTGATAGTAGAACGCCGCCTTACGGTAATCCTGTTTGACCCCGTCGCCGGCGGTGTAGCACGCGCCGAGGCAGAATAAACAATCGACGTCGTTCTGTTTCGCTCCTTCATGAAACCATTCGACCGCCTCGCGGAACTTGCCTTGCTCATAGGCGGCGTAACCGAGTTCGTAGTATTTCGTTCCCGTGTTGCGACCCCGGGATTCGTCAGAACCCTGCTCGTAATTCCTTTTCAAGTCGCACCTCTTTTCAGTTTTGGATAAACGTTGTCGAAACAAGAAGAGAATATCTTTTCCGACGTTGTGACGTTAGTAGAAAAATGACGTCCAAAACGTTCTCCCGACGTCTGAACGACTACATTTTATACCTAACGGCCATAATTGTCACGTTCGAAACGAATTTTCCTCTATTTTCTTATCTTTGGACGACCGATTGTAACAATCGTCGCGCGAAAAAAAATACTCTTTTTTTAAGATTTCCACAATAGCCTTTAAAACGGTAGAGGTCTGGAAACTGTGGCGAACGACGGCGTCGGCGAATCCAACGAGATTGCGCCGAAAAAAAAACGCGTTCAAAAACTCCTTCCGGAAGTTTTTAAACGCGCCGGCGCATCGAAACGCGACGTCGAAAATCACTTTTTCTTTTCGACGTGAAGCGTGTGCTTGCGGAGCCGCGGATTATACTTCATCAGCTTGAGCTTTTCGCCGCCCGGCTTACGACGGACGATGTAGTTGTAGTCGCCAGTCTCTTCGCAAACGAGATAGACGGTTTCCGCCTTTTTCTTACTCTTACCAGCCATTGATCAATTCCTTACGTTTAGGTTTTATACGCTTAGACGCACAGGGCGTCGATCGTTATCATACGTCGCGAACGCGATTGCGCCAACGCGCTTATCGCGACATTGTAGCGCCGTTCCCATTTTGTTCAACCACCGCGACCGCAAATTTTTCCTCTTTCCAATTTTTTTATCGTTTGTAACCTAAAAGAGATAAAATGGATAAAGCAAGAGAACTAACGTCCTGCTCCACAATCAGACTTGTTACGACTGACGCTCCCACAGTTTTCGTCTATGAACGATTTGGCCATAACTCGTGTCGCCTTGGGAAAAATTTTCAATTTAATGCGTTTGAAGCTACCGGCGTGACGTCCTTTGAGTTACAATAACAGCATGGCGCGGGCAATGGTCCGCGTGGGGACAAGCGCCGTTGTGGCGCGACGGGGTACTGTGTAAATGTCAGACGATGTTCATCTCAATGGCGACGGATCAGGACGAGAGGCTCCTGGAGGAAACGATTCGTCTGGTCAGGACGTTAACGAGCTTATTCGGAAGATCCAGAGCGATCCGGAACTTCTCAAAAGATTTCTGAGCGATCCGAATTTGCGGACGCAGTTGCAAACGATCGTCGGCGAGTCTGAACCGAGACCCGAGAGTCCCGCGCCTTCTCCGACCCGTCCTCTGGCGTCGACGGGGGCGCCGACGGCGCGTCCTGCCAGCGCGGGCAAGAGTTCTCCTCGCGTCCCTTCCGCGCTTCCGTCCTCGTTGCCAACGACTCGTCCGTCTGAGCGATCGTTATTGCCCAACGCCAAAGAATTCGACCGATCCGCTCCGATTCGTCGTTCTGCGCCAATGACGGCGTCCCCCAAAAGCAAGGAACCGCAGCCGTCTGCGGCCGAGGCGTCGACGGCGATTCCCGTTGAACCCGCGGGCGCTCCGCAAGTCGTGCCCGTGCCGCCGCTGCAGTCCGGAGTCGCGAAGCGGTCGACGGACTCCGGGGCAGGCGCGCGTTCCGCGCTTCCGTCAAGACGTCGCGCGCGCGATAAAGAGTCCGAGCCCGCGCCCGATCTTTCACACATGACGCCTCTTTCCTCTCGACCGGCGCCAGCGCTTTCGTCGCTCGCGGCGCTTGCGGCCACGCCGGCGTCCCTGCGTTCCGGGGACGCGTCTGTTGGCGAGGGGATTCTCAAATCGCTTGTCGTCGCCGACCCGCTTGCCGTGAAAGACTCCTCGGAACAGTTTCTGGAGATGCTTGAACGGCGAACTCTTCCAACAGCAGAACAGAAATCGTCCGAGGACGCGGCGTTTCTTCGCGACGAGACGGCGTTTGAACGCGCCGCCAACGACGCGCCGATGTGGCTTATCAGTCTCATTTTTCACCTGATTCTCATTGTGATTCTTGCGCTTCTCGTCGTCAACGCGGAGTTCAGGGATAATTTCGAGATCGTTTCAACGCCCGGTTTCAGCGACGAAGTCGTACTCGACGAGGTCTTTGATCCGGAAGCGGCGTTTGAAACGACGGAAAACGTCGATTTCGAAACGACGGACGTTCCCGAGGTTGAGACGGACGTCGTCGCCGACGTGCCCGACGTTTCCGCCTTTACGGAGGAAACAGCGGCGCCGCTGACAATGACGGAGACGGCGCTGGCGCTCGACGCGGCGCCTCTTGGCGACGTCGAGAATATGCTCGGATCTCTCAACGGCAGCGACCTTTCCTGGCGCGGCGAAAACAAGGCCGCGGCGCTCGCGGCAGGAGGCGGCACCGAAGGGAGCGAAAAGTCGGTCGCGCTCGCGCTGGCGTGGCTTGCGGAACATCAGCGCCCTGACGGATCATGGTCGTACAATATGAACGAGTGCCCGTCCTGCGGCGGCAAATGTCGAGATTCCGGATCTAACTCTTCGACGATAGCCGCGACCGCGATGGGGGTGTTGCCGTTTCTGGCGGCGGGCTACACTCCGACAAAGGGCAAGTATAAGAAGGTCGTAGCGAAGGGAATTAACTATCTGATAGATCAGGGTCAGGAGACCGAATTTGGCCTCTCGTTTCGCGACGGACCGGGGAATATGTATTCTCACGGGCTCGCGACGATAGCGCTTTGCGAAACGTACGCGATGCTTGATTCGAGCGAACGTTCGAGATATCGCAAGCTTCAGTATATAACGCAGGAGGCGGAGCAGTTTATCGAATACGCGCAGGCGAGCGACGGCGGCTGGCGTTAT
>CACYBR010000377.1 GCA_902772705.1 uncultured Planctomycetota bacterium | reverse complement strand
GCGTTTGACGAACCCCTTCGCAAAATGAGAAGAATTGCGGAGGGGTTCGTCTTTTCTTGACAAAGGACGCGTTCGACGCGCCGTGCCGGATCGACGACCGAAAAAACGGTCGGGTTCGTTCGCCGTATTTCCGGCAAAAATGCGACGGCGTCGCAGATCTGCCTTGATTTGATCAACATTTCGGCTAAAATGCGACGAGATCGCACTTTTGCCGAAAGGAGGACGCCATGAAATATATTCGCCGGGATTTGGAGCGCAGGATAAGAGAGATTGCGGAAGATTATTCCTGCATTCTGCTGACCGGAGCGCGTCAGGTCGGCAAGACGACGCTCTTTAAACATATGGATCCCGAGCGAGAAGTCGTTACGCTCGACGATCTGGAAGAAAGAAGACTTGCCCAGACCGATCCGGGAATGTTTCTTCAGGTTCACGAGCCTCCCGTTTTGATCGACGAGGTTCAGTATGCGCCGCAACTTTTCCCTTACGTCAAAATGGCGATCGACGCCGGCGCGCCTCCCTCTTCTTTCTGGCTGACCGGCTCGCAGGCGTTCAGAATGATGGAGCTCGCGCAGGAATCGCTCGCCGGCAGAACCGCCGTCCTGCGCCTTTCGTCGCTGTCGCAGCATGAGCTGTACGGGCAGGGCGAGAATCGCCGATTCGTCGTCGACCTTGCGTCGCTCAAAGAGAGGAAGAAGACGGGAAAACCTGCGAATCTATCCGAAATTTACAGAAGGATCTGGGAAGGTTCCATGCCCGGACGTCTGAGCGGACGTTATCGGGACAGAACGGTCTTTTACTCGAGCTATCTCCAGACGTATATTGAGCGCGACGTCGGCGAATTGATCCCAAACGTGGACAAGCTGGCGTTCGCGGACTTTGTCAGAGCCGCCGCGTGTCGATGCGCCCAGACGCTCAACTTTCACGATATCGCCGCGGACGTCGGCGTTGCCGACAGTACGGCGAAACGGTGGCTTCAGGTTCTGGAGAAATCGGAGATCGTTTTCTATTTGAGACCCTATTCGAACAATCTTCTGAAGAGGACGATCAAAACGCCGAAGCTGTATTTCTTCGACACAGGGCTGGTCGCGTATCTTACGCGCTACTCTTCCCCTGAAATCCTTGAAAACGGCGCGTTAAACGGCGCGATTCTCGAAAACTACGTCGTTTCTGAGATCAGAAAGACCTACCTCAATGAAGCGGACGATTGTCTTCTATGGTATTATCGCGACCGAGACAATAAAGAGATCGATATGGTCGTCGAATGCGACGGCGTCCTCCATCCGATTGAGATCAAGCGTTCTGTCAATCCCGGAACGGAGCTCGTCAAGACGTTCAGGCTCCTCGACGCCGGCGCGACCCCGAGAGGCAAGGGCGCCGTCGTTTGCATGAGGCCCGAGCTTTCGGCGGCGGACTCCGAGAATTTCATCGTGCCCGTCTGGATGATCTGAGGCCGCCGACGCCCTTTGACGCCGAAGCGCCGCCGACGCCTCCCGTCTGCGGCGTTTTTTTATGCGTAAAACGCCATGGCGCGTCAAAAGTCGCTTGAAAAAATGAAAAATCGGTCAAAAAGTCATTGGAAAAAGTTGTTAAATTAAGAAAAAGTCGTTGGAAAAAGTTGAACAGCGGGGTATGATTGATAGGGGCGGGCATTCTCCGGCGCCTTATTTTTGGACGTCGCGAGGGCGCTTGCGACGTGGATTGGGGAGGAGCGACAGTATGCTCAGGCGCAAGATTAATGAAATCCTGCTGGCGTGGAAAAGGTCGCCGGATCGGAAGCCGTTGATCGTTAAAGGATGTAGACAGTGCGGCAAGACTTTCTCCGTTCTGCAATTCGCTAAAGAGAATTATGAACATGTCGTCTATCTGAACTTCTTCCAGGACGCCAATTACCGCGCAATCTTTTCCGGCTCGCTCGACGTGGACCGACTCGTCATGACGACCTCCGCGCTACTGGGTCCTGACGCCGTTTTCGAACCGGGGAAGACGATCGTTATTCTGGACGAGATTCAGGAATGTCCGGAGGCCCGAACCGCGCTGAAGTTCTTTAAACTGGACGGACGCTACGACGTCGTCGGAACAGGGTCGCTGCTCGGCGTTCGCGGATACGGCAGGGAGCCGAAATCGATTCCGGTCGGGTATGAGACGGTCGTCGATATGTATCCGCTCGATTTTGAGGAATTTCTCTGGGCGAACGGAATCTCCGAGCAGGTAATTTGGCTGTTGAGGGACTCTCTCGAAAAGGAAACCCCCGTTCCTGAGGCGATTCATCATCGATTGCGTGAGCTTCTGCTACAGTATGTCGTGATCGGAGGACTGCCCGCAGCAGTTCAGCTTTTCGTGGATTCCGGGGAGCCGGGCGCGGTTCTCAGACTCCAGCGCGATATTGTTCGCTCCTATGAAGACGACATGATCAAGTACGCGGAGAAAAAAGATAAAGGCCGAATCGCGGAATGCTTTCGTTCTATCCCGAAGCAACTCAGTAAAGAAAACAAGAAGTTCCAATACTCGGTGGTGAAAAAAGGCGCGTCGGCGTCGCAATACGCCGG
>CACYBR010000376.1 GCA_902772705.1 uncultured Planctomycetota bacterium | reverse complement strand
GACGTCGCGTCTCCCTCTGGACGCGTTGTCGTAACGGTCGACTTCGACGCCGAATCTGGCGCGGCGACCTATCGCGTGTTTTACGACGGTTCCGAGGTCATAGGCAAGTCGAAGCTCGGGCTCGTCTTCCACGACGTCGCCGACATGTCGGCGCTCGACCTTGTCGGAGTCGCGTCGTCTCAAATTGACGAGACGACGAACGAACCTCGCGGTCGCAAGTCAACGTACGTCAATCGCTGTACGGAGACGGTCTTTGAGACCTGCGCCAAATCGGACCGTTTTGCGAAAATGAACGTCGTCGTTCGCGCTTACGACGACGCGTTTGCGCTACGTTACGAGATTCCCGAAGCTTCGACGCTTGCCGCCGGCGGCGAATTTCGCGTCGATTCCGAAACGACCGAGTTTGCGTTTGACAGGGATTACGACGCGTTCGCGTGTCTTCTTAAAGGCTTTAATACCGACCAACAGGGAATTTACGCGCCGAAAAAGCTTTCTGATATCAAGTCGGATTCCTTCGTCGCCAAACCTCTTCTTGTCAAGACGAAAACATGCTGCGTCGCGCTGGCGGAATCCGATCTCCTGAATTGGGCAGGCATGCAGTACGCGTCGCGCGTCGACGCTCCGACGACCATAACGATACGTCTCACGCCGCGCGACGATAAGAGAGGCTGCGTGATCCGCACGGCGCCGGCGCGTTCTCCCTGGCGCGTCGCTATCTTCGGAAAGACGCCTGTCGACGTCGTTAACAACGCGGACGTGATCTACAACTGCGCGACCCCGTCTCAGATCGACGCGTCCTGGGTTCGTCCCGGGAATTCCACCTGGGACTGGTGGGCTCCTAAGGGCGCGCGCGAGATTTCCGACCGTAAACTCCGCGAATTCATCGATTTCGGCGCCGATATGGGATGGGAATACACGCTCGTCGACGCAGGGTGGTATAAGCGTCCGAACGCGAAGGAAAGGGACGCCTGGGACTGGAGCAAGGGACTTGAGCCGTCGAAGAATCTTAATGTGCCCGAATGCGTGAAGTACGGTAAGGAGAAGGGCGTCGACGTTCTTCTATGGATGGATTGGCCGGACATTGTCCATACGGATCTTGAACAGACGTTTAAAACGGTTGCCGACTGGGGCGTCGCGGGGGTCAAGATCGACCATATGAACTCGCATTCGCAGGAGACGGTCGCGGCGCTGACGGACGCGGTCAGGCTTGCGGCGAAATATAAACTGCTCGTGAACTTTCACGGCATGTACGTTCCGACGGGTCTGGAACGCACGTATCCGAACCAGATAACGCGCGAAGCGATTCGCGGCAACGAGTATTTCCGCGGTTCCTCGCTACCGCTGAATCACGCGGTCACGATGCTCTTTACGCGCATGCTCCTTGGTCCCGGCGACTACACACCCGGCGGCTTTCGCAACGAGCATTCTGAAACGTATAAACCGCTTCGCGAGCTTGACGAAGAGAACGCGTCCTGCCGCGTCGTCGGCACGCGTGCGCACGAGCTTGCTCTGTGCATGCTCTACGATTCTCCGCTACGTTGTCTGTGCGATCTGCCGACCGTCTACCGGGATCAGCCGGGTTTGGAATATCTCCGCGATCTTCCCTGCGCGTGGGACGACACGCTCGTACTCGACGGCGAGCCGGAGGAATTCGTTGTCATGGCGCGCCGCAGCGGCGACGACTGGTATGTCTCGGGCATAACGAACACGCAGCCGCGCAGGCTTTCCGTAACGCTTGACTTCCTTGAAAAAGGCGCCGAATTCGAGGGAACGTTCTACGTCGACGCGCCGGAGTCCGACAAAGACGCGAACGTCGTGGCGATCTCGACGAGGACGTTCCGCAAGGGGGACAGAGTCGATTTCGAACTCGTCCGCGAAGGGGGCGCCAACCTTGTTCTCAAGCGTCAATAATAACGTCTCCGACTTCGGCAAGCTCTGAGGGAGGTCGAGCATGAAGATCATTTGGAAACGTCTTCTTCCGTTCTGGATCGCGCTGATTTCCATGGCGATCTATTACGTTTCGTTACCGCCGCTGAGCCTGCGATACACGATCTTCCTCGTTCCGGCAATTTGGGCGGCGCTGCTTGTTCCCAATCGCCTGAACTGGCGACCGGAGGAGCGGCCAAAACGTCGCGGATTCTTTCGTCGGACGTTCTTCTGGTTCGCGGGCTTCTTTACGCGCGGGGAATATCGTCAGTATTGGCTTGCGTCGTTGATTTTCTGGCTTGTCACGCTTGTGTGGGTCAGCTATCCGCATCCTGCGACGATCCTTGGCTGGCTCGCGCTGTGCTGCTATCTCGCGTGCTATCTGCCCCTCTTCGTCATACAGTCGCGCGTTATGTGGAAGCTCTTCCGTTTTCCAGTCTGGCTTGCGACGACGCTCTCGTGGCTGGCGGTCGAATCGCTGCGCAACGTTGTTTTTGGCGGTTTCTCCCTTGCCGGATTCTCCTGCGCGCTCTATGACTCTCCGAAATTTATTCAGATTGCCGACTTCTTCGGCGAGTATGGCGTCGCTCTGATGGTCGCGCTCGTCGGTTCGCTGCTCGGTCGAGGGCTTGTCGGCGACGGCGCCGAAGCCAAAGACAAAGCGTCGGGTCGTTCCTCGAGCGCTCGCCTTATCAGTTTTGCGGTTATGATCGCGCTCGCAACGTATCTCTACGGCGCGGCGGCTCTCTCTCGGTTTGACGAACTCGAACGAGAAGCGACCGCGCACGGAAGCCGACCGGCGCGACTCGCGCTCCTGCAATGCGGCACGACGTATCGGTTTCCCGTGCCTCCCGAACTGACGCGACAGGTCGAGGACGCTTATCTGGCCCTTGCGAAGGAAGCGAGCGACGATCCAAACGGCTACGACGCGATTGTGTGGCCCGAGGGAACCTATCCCGGGTTCTTCATGGATTACAGCTACAATCCAGCGACGACGCCGGAGAAGGAACGGATCGTCGATACGAACGACGCAGGATTGCGCCCTGATCAGCGTCGATTTAGCCGCGAGTTTGTCACGCGTCGGATGCGCTCCGACCGGTTGCAGTACGCCAATCTCACAGCGCGCCTTAAGACGCCGGCGCTTCTGGGCATGTCGTCGGCGGTCTTCGACGAAGAGGGAAGGGAAAGGTCGCACAACGCGCTCGTTTACGTTCCCTGCTTCGGAACGGAGGAGGAATCCGCCGCGCTCGGCGCAGACGTGCTGGAACATGCGCCGACCTCGTCATGTTACGAGCCGCTTGACAGGATGTTCCGCCGTTACGACAAGGTTGCGCTCGTGATGTTTGGCGAATATATTCCGTTGGTTAAGTATTTGCCCGACGACTGGGAAATCAAAGCGGCGTGCGCCAACGCGGAGCTTAGCAGGGGTCGCGGTCCGACGACGTTCAGGGTTCCCTCGCGCGACGGCAAACGTTCATACACGATCGCGCCGCATATCTGTTTCGAAAGCATTGTTCCGCAGTTTATCTCCAATCAGCTTGCGGAATTACGCGAAGCGAACGTCGATCCGGACGTCCTCATGAACGTCTCCAACGACGGATGGTTTCGCAACGGTCAGCAGACGGATCTGCATCTTGCGTCGATGGTGTTTCGCGCGGTTGAGAATCGCCGACCGCTCGTGACCGCGACGCATGGAGGGTTCTCCGCTTATATTGACGCCGCCGGACGCGTTAGAGAAAAGGGAAAACGCGCCGGGACCGAGGTTGTCGACGCGCGCGTGACGATTGTGAAGACGCATCCTCGTGGGCTCATGAAGGTTGGCAAAGGCGAAGAACTTCGATATATCTTCGTCGCCGACGTCATGCGGCGCGCGGGTTTTGTGATTTTTATCGTGAGCGTTCTCGCTCAAATTATTTGGAGCGCGGTTCGTAAAAAAACCGCCGGAACCGCCGGGAGGTCGGAAGAACATGAATAACCGTTTTGTTTTAGGGTTCTGCGCGACGCTGACGCTGACGCTTTCCTGCATAACAGGGCTCGCCGAGGAACCGAACTGGACCCCGATCTTTAAGGGAATTGACCTGACGTCAATCGTCGGTCAGGAGCCGCCCATGCACGTTGTCGTCGCGCGCGTCGATCTGACCGAACCTGGCGTCGCGATCAGAACGACCGAGCCGAATCCGGACTTTGCGCCCGACGAACGCGAGACCGTCCGTGAAACGACGACGACGTTCCTCAAGAGAAACGAGCTGGCTCTCGCGGTCAACGGCAGCTTCTACACTCCCTTTGGCGCGCGAACCATTACGAAGCCCGGGGACGCGAATCTGCGCGGTCTGGCAGTCTGCGACGGTTTCGTCGAATCGAAGCCTGAGCCGAACTTCCCCTCCTTTGTCGTTAAGAAGGACGGTAAGCTGGAGATTCGCCAGTATTCCGAAGACGAGGACCTTTCTGACGTCGCGCTCGCGCTCTCCGGGCCCGCGATCGTTCTCAAGGACGGCAAGGTCCTCGAACAGAAGGATAAGAAGATTCATCCGCGTACCGCGATCGGATATTCGCAGGACCAGAAATACCTCTATCTTATGACGATCGACGGTCGTCGTCCGGAATACAGCGTCGGCGCGACGCTTGAAGAAGTCGGCGAATATCTTCTCAGCGTCGGCGCTTACGACGGTCTGAACCTTGACGGCGGCGGCTCGACGACCATGGCCGCGCGAAAAGCCGACGGCGCGCCCGCGATCCTCAACTGGCCCGTCAACGCGATCTCTCCCGACGGCCTGCGTTTCAACGGCAACGCGATCGGCGTGACAGCCGAGGGCGCCCCTCTGACCGCGTTCGACTCGATCGTGGAGATTCACAATACCGGCGAGCCTGTCGAATGGACTCCCGCTTACGACGGAATCGAGCTCGCTTCGTGGATCGAATATGACGAGCCGCTTCAGCGAATTTTCGCCGCGCGCATCGACCTGAAAGCGCCCGGCGTCGCCGTTAAAACGACCGGACCGCATGAAGATTACAAAGCGGACGAACGCGAGACCTGGCGGCAAACGACGGCGCAGTTCCTTGCCGATTCCGGCGTGAATATCGCGATCAACGCGAATTTTTACTCGCCGTTCGGCGCCAGCACGATCGGCGCGCCCGGCGACTCCAATCCCACGGGCCTCGTTGTGAGCGACGGTTTCGTCGTCTCCGTTCCGAAGAAGGGCAATCCTTCCTTCATCGTGAAAAAGGACGGCGACGTCGAGATCCGTGAAGTCGCCGCAGACGAAGACCTTTCCGGGATCGCGCAAGCAGTTTCCGGCAACCGAATCGTCCTCAAGGACGGCGAGATTGTCGCGTCCTCCGACACGTCGGTCCATCCTCGCACCGCGATCGGTTATTCGCAGGACAAGCGTTATCTCTATTTCCTCGTGATCGACGGACGTCAGGCGAATTACAGCGTTGGCGCGGGCTACGTCGACGTCGCGAAAGCGCTCAAGCTCTGCGGCGCGTACGACGGCTTGAATCTCGACGGCGGCGGTTCGACGACAATGGCGATCCGCGATTCCGACGGCGACCCTCTCGTTCTCAATCGTCCGTGCAACGGCACGAGCGACAAGCTGCGATTTAACGCGAACTCGATTGGCGCGACCGCCTCCGGCGAACTCAAGACGAAGCTCGTCGACGGACGCGTCAAGAATCCGTCCGGCGACATTAATCAGCCGAAAAACGCTTCCGTGAAGTTCGTTCCTGAAAAATAGTTGGAAAATGGTTCCGGGCCGCCGCACGCGCGGTTCGGTTCCTGTCAACGAATCGTAAAACGTCCGTCCAGGTCGGTCTTTGGGACTGATCCGGACGGTTTTTACCTTGTCAAAGGCGTTCGAGACTATGTTTTTTAAATCGCCTGTCGCGTCCTTAGCCGCTCTGTTCGCCGGTTTCTTCTCGGCGTTGACGACCTTTGCGGTCGTTGACGCTCAGGAATTGCGCGCCGCGCCGGACCGCACTCCCGAAGGCGACGTCTGGCGACCTCTCTACGATGGGATCGACGTGACGAACTGGAGGCGCCAGACTCCGCTCTATCGCGTCTTTGCCGCCAGAATTGATCTGGCGACGCCCGGACTTGTTATGAAAGCGACCCCGCGAAATAAGAAGTACGAGGCGAATAAGAACGAAACGCGACGCCAGACGACGCTGAAATTCCTCGAAGAAAACGAGCTTTTTTTCGCGATCAATACGAACTACTATCTCCCTTTCAACGCGATTTCGATCATGACGGAGGGGAACGCGGACGTCAGCGGTTTAGCCGTCGCGGACGGCGTCGTCGTGTCGCCCGCTCAGGAAGGGTTTATTTCATTGCTCTTTAAGAAGGACGAACCTCCCGAGATCAAACGCGTCTTTCCCGAGGATAATCTCGACGGCGTTCTCTTTGCCTTCTCCGGGCGGAAAATGACTCTCTCACATGGCGTTCCGTGTCAACGGAACGAAAAAGCTCAGCGCGATCCACGAACCGCCGTTGGGCTCTCTGAGGATCGACGTTTTCTCTATTTCATCGTGATCGACGGTCGTCAGGAGAAGTACAGCATTGGCGCGACCTTTGACGAGGAAGGAAAGGAACTCCTGCGCTGCGGCGCCTACGACGGCTTCAATCTCGACGGCGGCGGGTCTTCGACGATGGTCGTGCGCGGCGCCGACGGTCGCGGCGTCGTTCTCAATCGACCGTGCAACAGCACGTCCGACTCGCTGCGCAACAACGCCAACGCCTTTGGCGTCAGAACGTCTGGAAAGCTCAAGTCGCCCGTAAGAGATGGAAGAAAATAGGTCTCTGCCCAAAAGCAAACGCTCCCGACGCGACTGACGACGGGAGCGTTTCTGTTTTACTCCGGTTCTTTGATTTCTTTCAGATACGCCGCGACGACGTCGGCGCGTGAAAACCCGGCGGCGATCTTCTTTCGCCCGCGGATTCCCATCGCCTCGCGTTCAGCGTGTGGAAGCGCGAGGAATTTCTCGACCGCCTGAATCGTGGACTCGACCGATCCTGGCTCGAAGCCGAAGCCCGTGACGCCTTCGTCGAACGTCTCCTGACAGCCCGGAACGTTGGTCGTCAGAACAGGTCGGCACGACGCGGCGGCTTCCAGCAGAACGTTTGAAAGCCCTTCATGATAGCTCGGCAGAATAACGGCGCTTGCTTTTTCAATGAAGGGTCGCACGTCCGTCTGATATCCGAGATACTCGACAACGCCCTCGCGCGACGCTTCCGCGACCATGACGTCCTCCGGGCATCCGCGCTCGGACGCCCCGATCGTCTGAAACCTGACGTCGGGACGGCTCTGACGGATCGCGCGCGCGCATTCGACGAGCTCGCCGACTCCCTTGTCGCGCATGAGCCGACCGATAAAGAGAATCGTCGTTCCTGATTCCTCGCTCGGGAAGGGAAGCGGTGCGAATCGCGAAAGGTCGACGCCGCTGCCAGCGACGCGCACAAGTTGCTCGCGCCGTGCGATCCGCTCGGTTACGACGCGCTCGGCGATCGCGTCGTTTTGACAGAAGACGCGCCGCGCGCCGCGCAAACCTCTGCGATACAGGAACGTCGAGATCATGCGCAAGGGGCCTGAGCCGTTCATCGCGGTCCCAAGACCGGAGATCGTCGCGTAATAGGGAATATGCGCGCTCGCGCAGATCGCGCCGCAGTAGACGTTCGGCTTGATCGTAAAGGTCAGAACCGCGTCGGGACGTTCCGCGCGCAAAAGCGCGCGATAGAACCGGCATAATTTAAGGTCGCGCGCCGGATTGACCCCGCGAGGATCGATCGGCGTCGCGACGATCCGCGCCGACGTCTGACGGAAATAGTCCGCGCGAAAGTCCTCCTCAAAGGAAAGAAGAACCTCGTCTCCGCGCGCCAACAGCGCGTCGACCAGCTCGCGCTTAAAATCATAAAGAACGCGCGCCTGATTAATCGCGACTAAAATTTTCATCTTGAATCTCCCGACTCCGACCGAGACAATTACGGCCCGGACGCTTTCCGCTATTATATTGCAGTCGGAAGTCTCCTCAAGAAGCGATCCTGTTTTAGCGATCGTTCTTATTCGTCGTTGTTTGAGCGCCCGGCAATGCTTGATCGTCCTCTTCCCTGTTTATCGGGAATGGAAAAACGGCGTTTTTGAAGCGCTTGCCGTTTCTTAAGAATGGACGGTGGAACATGAAGAGCTTGCCATGAGCAGGAACGACCACGCTTGAGAGAGCGCTTTCGAATACGAACAAAATAGGACGGCAAGCTTCCTGCGGAATTCGGACAGTCGAGAACGTATGGAGCGATGGAACCTCCTCTGCGCGTTTCCTTCATGAAAACGACGCGGTTTTGAGATTTTCAGCGGAGGAAATATGGCGTTGTGAGGAACAAATACCAAAAGGCGCGTTGTCCTTCAGTCGTTTTGACGCTTTGGAAAATAATATGACGCGCGCGCAAGAGCCGAACCGGACTCGATTTCCGTAATCGTCACGCCGCCCTGGTCGGACGTCGTGAGCTTATTGCACAAATCGATTTTTTCATCGTCCGTCGAATACTGGACGCGGACATAGAATTGTTCCCCGGAGTCGTGCGCGACAACGGTGAGGACGCTGACTAAACTGTTTGAAGAGTTGAGGATTTGACGAAAATCTGCGTCGATATAAACGCTTACGCAGTCGATTTCGACGATTCTGTCTCCGGCTTCGATTCGACGATCGGGTTCGGCGTCCCACTCCGTTTTAAATAGCTCGTTAAACCGCTTAAAATCGGACCTCGGCAAGCCACGACCTCCCCCGTAAGGGATTGAACCGTCGTTTATGCGAGTGGGAAGCTCCCATATTCCCGGTTTTTGCGCCGTCTGAACGCCGAGAACGTTCAAAAGTTCAATCGGTTGACCCGTGTTCGGATCGACATGATCTACGAGATAAGATTGGAAGCGACTCTGGGTTTCAAGGATGACCAATTCGGAAAACTGATTCCAGGTTAAAGGGAGGCTCGGATATCTTTGAATCACGGCGACCAACGAATCTCCGAAGAGTCCGAACCCCGATCCGTTGGGCATGCAGACGCTCAGCGCTTTTTGACCTCGCTCCGCCGCGTTTATATCGACGACCCCCGTGTATTGAAAAAACAGTTCGTTAAACAGCGGCGACGTCTCGCCGCCAATCGGCAACGCTACCCCGTGTCCGCTGATCGTCGCCGTTTCATCGGCGCACGCGTCCGTGATGAAGACGAGAAGTCGCGGCTTCAGATTCTTTTTGACGCTTTGGATGAGCGCGTTGCGGTTTTCAAGACTATGGTCGCTCGTTGCAAGATAGTGTTCGCCGTCTTTCATGACGCCGTGTCCCGCCCAGTAAAAGAGGACGGCGTCTTCGGGCGTCAGAATACCCTTTAAATTTCGGAATCCCTCCTGAATATGGTCGAAGACGTTGAGACCATTTTCTTCCGTAAAGAGCTTGATTTCATTCCTGTCCTCAACTTCTGTCGGTTGATTGACGGTGGGACCGGACCAACTTTTGTCGGAGGTCGACGCCTCCTGATGATTATAGAAACAAACCTTTTTATCGCTCGCGCTTCCCATCTGACCGCCGATGATCCATCGAAGCCGGTAGAGATCGTTCACGAAGACGTTGAGGCTTTGTTCGCTGTCGGTTCCATCCGCCGCCAGCATCACGTAAAGAGTTTGCCCGAGGACTTCGCGCGGAGACGTTGTTTCAACCCAAAGAGCTCCAATGACAAACAGAAGAGAAACGGCGATCTGGCGAACCGAACTTTGGCTTGTGAAAATGGTCATAGCGCGCTCATACCTTTCGTTGTCAAGGACTTCGACTTTCAGACCCAATCATTATAGAGAGGACGCTCTGACCGTCAAGAAACGGAGAGACTTCTCCACTATGAGAAACGAAACGATTTGTGGACAATCAGCTTCGCGACAGGTAAGAACGTCGGACACGACGGGTCGGGGACGCGCGCGCTATCTGTCAAACGTTCGTGCGGTCTGGAAAACGTGAGTGACGTTCGCGATTTCGCGAGTTTTTGGAACGATCATGTCAAAAGACCTGAGGATTTTTTCTGAAACAAAAGTTATCCCCACCCCCCCCCGATAATTCTGCGTTGACTATAATGACGTTATGTTTTTGGTACTGGCAGGCGTTCAAACTTCATGGGCGCGTCCCGTTGAACGACCATTACAGCGTCAGAAGTCGAAGCAGAAGCGTTGTATGTAGAAGAAGGTCTTTATAACCGCAGATAAACGCGCATTGTCGTTAGACAGGAAGGAGTTTGACAGATGAACGTTCAAATCTGGTCTCTTGGCGATATGACGAACTACAGTCCTTATAAGGCGTTGCCTTCGCTTCCAGAGATTCACGAGTCGGATTTGGTCGTTCTTGCCGTCGACGCGCCCCAGTGGCTCCTCTTTCGCCTGATTGACGCGATCAAGGAATCCAAAGCGGGCGCGGCGGCGATTCCCGCGCCGGGCGGCGCCGTTGTCGTTTGGTCGCGGATCGAGGGGGTTAAGCCGTGGGATTTGGCGGCTGTCGAACCGTCGGCTCCTATGCTTGCCAATCGTCAGGAGCCTGTTCTAACGCTGGAAAACGTTGCCGCTTCGGAGTTGACGGAGCGTGAAAAAGACAACTCGGAGATTAGCGTCGAGGTCAGACGCGAAAGAAAGACGGAGACGAAACCAGACGTCGCGATTCACGCGTGGACTCCAAAAGAGGAAAACTTTCAGGTTCATCTGGACGATATTGACGCGCCCGTCAATTACGTTGTCGGGACGATGGATCAGGAAAACGCCGACGCGCGCTGCAAAAAGTTTAGCGACGCCGCGCGCGAGGTTAAAAGCGTCAGAATCAACAACGCTCTTGACATAGCGAAGATCGCCGAAGAACTCGAAGCGAAACTGAGGGCGGAAAGAATTCCGGCGGAGTCCCTGGTGGCGATTAATGTTTCGGGCGCGTCCAAGTATCTTTGGAAGGCGCTGGAAAATGTCGCGTGCGCGCTCTTTGAGAATTTCTACTTCGTAAGCTACGACCAGCCAAATGGGAGAAAACAGGTCAGCGAAGACGGGTTGGAATGGCGTTGGGAGCCGATTCGCGCCTCTGTTCCGATAATCGCTCCCGCGCCCAAGGAAAAGGCGCCAAGCCCTCCTGAAAAAGAAGAGTCCGTCGACGTATGGCGGATTTTTGATTTTTCCAATGTCGATCCTGATACCAAAAAGAGGGTGAGCGGCGCGCGTCAGGAGCTTACGCGAAGCTTGTGGAACTTTCGCGATCTTATGACGAATCCTTACGTAACCTCTTCGAATGGAAAGATTTCGTTTCAGAGCGCCGTATCGGATAATAAACTGGTAAAGATTAAGGCGGAGACCAGCGATAAGAATCTGATGCTCTATTTGGTCAGGACCGGCGCCGTTGCGTCGTTATATCAGGGGGTGGGATATGGTTCCAAGCGAAAGAATCACACAATTCCCCTCAAAGGCTGGAATAAAGAAGAGATTAACGATTATTTCAGCGGCGGTTGGTTTGAAGAGTTCGTCTACTTCTTGCTTGGAGATATGAAGTCCAATTGCGCGAACGCCGACCTTAAGGCGCACGTTAACGTCGCCTTTTCGGGGCATGAACTGGACGTTGTGTTACACGACGGCAAGAAGTATTACCTTTTCGAGTGTAAAGCCGGGCGGAATAACACGCCGGATTTTGTTCAAAAACTGGACGAGCTGTCGCAGGCGATCAGCAAGAAATCCGGCGGTAAGGAAGTTCTTGGCGTGATGGTTTATCTTCAGAATCTTGCGGAGAATTCCGCCGTTGTCAAGAAGGTCAAGTCGTCGCAACACGTCGCGTGCATCCACGGAGCGCGCCTGCCTGAAATCATTAAGAAGGGGCGGATTATGACGCTTAAACCCGGGGAAGTTCTTCACTGACAGAGTCGTGTCGATTTAAACGGAACAGGCGCCCGTCCCTGTGGAAGGAACGAGCGCCTGTTTTTATCGTGAAGGCGGGGCTTTCAGGCGTCAGTCGACGATCTTCGCTTTGAACTCGTCGGAATTGCCTTTGAGCTCAGGCGCGTACATACCTTCGACCGTGGTCGGCAGCGCGGAGAAGACGCCGGGCGTTTCGGCGCGGAGTCGATACGTCAGCTTCGACTTGCCCTGCGGGAGG
>CACYBR010000375.1 GCA_902772705.1 uncultured Planctomycetota bacterium | reverse complement strand
TCCGAGGTTGCGTTCAAAGACGTGCTGCGTGAAACAGCGTTGATCGCGCTCTTCGGCGCTGGTAAAAGACTGGTCGTCGTCGATCAGGCTGAGACGTTTCTTTCTCAGAACAAGGAAAAGCTCGAATCATATCTTGACGAGCCCAATCAGGCGGGAATTCTCGTTTTACAGCTTTCCTCTTTTCCGTCAAATCTCAGAATTTATAAGAAAATCGCGGACAAAGGGCTTATCGTCGATTGCAAGTCGTTGTCTCGTCGAGATATCGTCTCCTGGCTTCAGGAATGGGCGCCGGAAAACTGTCAGGCGACGCTTTCCAGAGAAAGCGCCGAGGCGCTTGTGGAACTCGTCGGCGACGACCTTGGCGTTCTCGATCAGGAAACGCGTCGTCTCTCGCTCCTCGCAACTGGCGGTAAAATTGACGTCCCTCTTATCAAGGATCAATCTGGCTCATGGCGTCAGCGTAAGGTATGGGATCTTGTGGACGCCATGCTTGACGGCAACACGGCGGACGCGTTACGACAATTAGACAAACTCATAACAGCGGGCGAAGCTCCCATTGCAATCCTTGCTCAAATGGCTGCCACGCTGAGAAAACTTGCGGCCGCCAGCGAAATCTTTCTGGAGAATGAAGCGGAGCCCAATGCGCCCAGAGTCTCGATTAACTCCGTTTTGGATCAGGTTGGAGTACGAACGTTCTTCAAAGCTAAGACGTCGGAACAACTTAAAAAACTCGGTTCAAGACGCGGCAAATTTCTCATACAGAATCTTTTGAACGCGGATCTCGACCTCAAGGGCGGGAGTCGTAGCGATCCCAAACTCACGCTGGAACGCTTCATCGTCCGCTTTTCCTGTCCTCAAATGCGTCCTTTCGACTCCCTTCGATAAAATTCGCGTCGCTTCCTAATCGACGACATACAAAAGGATAGAGTTCGAAGTTCCAAAGCAGAAGCGCTCTGAGTTGCTGGAAGCTCAAACCGAAGGTTGGAACCACTGTTTCCGCCGCTATTTCACACGCGGGCTCCAAAACAAAGTCTCTCCACTGAAGTCTTGGATGCGGAAGCGTCAGTTCCCGAGTCTCCATGACAACGTCGCCGTAGAGAATCAAGTCGAGGTCGATGGTTCTCGGTCCCCAGAAAACGAGACGCGTACGACGGAGTTCAAGTTCTATTCTCTGAAGTTCTTTCAAGAGAGCCAAAGGCGCCAGCGTCGTCTCGATTTTAACCATGCCGTTTACAAAGACGGGCTGGTCTGAAAGCCCCCCGACAGGAAACGTTTTGTAGAAAGAACTCGTTTCAACGATACGAACGCACGAAGTCTCCGCAAGAAGGTTCAGCGCGCGCATAATGTTCTTCTCTGGTCCGTTGAGATTTGAACCAAACGCAACCAGAGCCGTCGCTCTTTCGTTACCTTCCACCAACGTCGAGTTAACTCCCATATATACAAGATGAGAGACGTCTGAACTGCAAACGTCCCTCTAAACGAACTCTCACAGGCCTGAGAAATCTTTAGTCTTCATGGACGGCGCTAAGCGCGTTTCTGACAACCCTGCGCATAAACGAAGCCGAAGCTGGCTTGCCCGTGAAAAGCTTGAACTGGAAGCACGCCTGACCAACGAACATATCTACCCCTGAAACTACGCGACATTCCTTCTCTTTGGCCATGCGCAGAAGGTACGTCGTCTCCGGATTGTAAACGGCGTCAAAAACAATCATGCCCCCGCGCAACGACTTTAAACTCATCGGCGATTCGTCGACATTCGGAAACATGCCAATCGGCGTGCAGTTCGCGAGCACCTGAACTACATAACCTTCACGCTCGTCCCAGGGACAGAACTCACAACCAAGCCACCGTGCGACACGCTCGCCTTCTTCAATCTTGCGATCGGCGATGATGACGCGCGCGCCGCGCTCATGCAACCCGTACGCAAGCGCCTTGCCTGCGCCCCCAGCTCCGAGTACCAGCGCGCTCTGACCTTCGAGAGGACTTGCTTCGTCTGAGCGAACAGGGCGTCCTGCCATCGCCGTTTCGATACTTAGAACGGCCGCAATGTAATCGGTGTTATACCCATAGCGGTTATAACCGTCGACCACAACCGTATTACACGCGCCAATCGTTTCCACGGCGGGGTCAAACTGCGTAAGCTTCTTCATAATATCCATCTTATGAGGAATCGTTACGCTCAATCCCTTGAGATCGAGAACCTCAGACGCCTTGTCGACAAACTCAAACATGTCTTCTTTGGAAACCCTGAAGGGAAGATAGACGCAGTTAAGCCCCTGTTCCACATAAGAACGGTTATGGATCACAGGACTGAGACTATGCTGGATAGGATCGCCTATGACCCCAAAAACGCTCGTGTCAGCGTTAATTTCATCATAACGATATTCGTCGCGCATCTTCTTGTAGTAAGGCAAGCCGGGCGCAATCGTACGAATGCTGGAAAAAGAAGCGTAGGTGTAAGGACAACCCCATTTCTTTCCCAAAACTCGCGTGAAGAATCCCATTTCCGTCATTGACAAAGCGAGCGTCCGCGGCTTGCTTCGATCGGAATTGGCTCTCTTCAGAAAATCGACGAGCCGAAAAACGTCGCCAATATTTTTCGGAGTAACGGCTATCTTGATGATATCAGGATCACACTTTGCGAGGGCTTCGTTGCGAATCGCGTCAAGATCGGCGGGAGTCTCCTCCATGTTGTGGTAGCTCACAACTCGCTTTGTCTTTCCAAAACGCGGAATCTTGGGAGCAACGTCAAGTTCAAGATCGACATACTCGACTCCCTCCGCGATAAGAGAACGCAAAAGCTGGATGCGCTCTTCTTCAGAGCCGCGCCAATTGCCGCCGTCAGATTTCCGGCGAACTGTCGCCAGAACGGCGGACGGTCGATTCGGAAGAAGTCGATAAAGCTGAGGTTCCTTGCGAAGATAGTCCAATCGTAGTTCAACAAATTTGACGTTGTCCTCGGCCAGCTTCTGCCATTCCTCAATCATTCTCTTATGGCTACCGCATCCGATCGTGACACAAATCATTCTTCACACTCCCAGTTAAACCGCCAAAAAGTCCGAACGTTCCGGCATTCCGTTGCAGCAAACAGTCCGCTCGACGCCTGAGAATCGCCGCCTATCTTCTCGAAGAAGAAGTCCAAATAATTCTCGTCGTGCGAACAAATTCGCAAGCGCCTTGACCAGAGTCGCAAGCGCTAACGCGCGTATTTTAACGGAGAAGCGCCCCCTTTTCAAATAGAAAAGGACGTCTTTGCCATAATTTCTTCAACATAATCCATATCATTGGTTATTTTCTTAAGAATCCTTTTACTCGTTACATCCGTTATTTTTGATATTATCGATATATTTAACAATAACGTTCCATCCTCAAAATTCTGACCGGCTCTCCATATCGCCTTGAAAGAAGTCTAAAGAATGTTATAATCCAGTGGATAACCCGTGTGGTTTTCGCTTTCGAAGGCGTTGTCTTCGTAACAAAGTCCTCCGTCGACGTTAAAGCCCCGTTTCGTTTAACGTCGCAGGCAGAGTCCAAACCAGTAAGAGGTTGATTCCCTGTTTTATTGGTAAAAATCGTAAAATTTTAGCTGTTCGCCGAAATTTTATTTTAGATTCTGTCGACAAGCATAAAAAACCCCTTTCATCCGGAAACACAGGAAAGCCCAAAAATGTATTTTTCGCTTATTGACAAAATCGACCAGCTAACGCCCGGAGAGTCGATTGTTGCGACAAAGTCGCTGGCGATGTCGGAAGAATACCTTCGCGACCACTTTCCTAAATTTCCCGTCATGCCCGGCGTCTTCATGATCGAAGCAATGACTCAGGCGTCCGCTTGGCTCATCAGAGCGACTGAAAATTTCGCGCACAGTATCGTCGTCCTCAAAGAAACGAAAAACGTCAAGTTTGGTCAGTTTCTGCAACCGGGACAGACGATGGTTGTAACCTCGAAAATTATCTCCGACTCCGATAATGAGACTGTCTTCAAGGCGCAGGGTTCTATTGAGGGGCAAGTTCGTATTCGAGCGCAACTCACGTTGGCGAAGTACAACATTTCAGAGGTCTCGTCTCGTCAGGCGATTTTTGACCAAAGAGTCGTCGACTCGCTCAAGAAGGAATTCGCTCTTCTCTGGGACGGGTTTCGGGATCTTCCCGAGTAAATTCGGAAACGCCGTCCGCTCAAAGCGTTCGTTTTTTGAGCCGACGTTCGTTCTCCCCCTCGTTATTACGATAATCATCAAACGCTGTATGGCGTTTTCCATTTAATCCTAAGGAGCTCTTTTATGGCGACTAAAGACGAAATCCTTGCCGCTATTACTGAAGTTTTAGTTGACTCTCTTGCCGTTGACGAAGAGGAAGTCACCCCTGAGGCCACTCTTGTTGACGACCTCGGCGCTGAGTCCATCGACCTTCTCGAAATTGTCTTCAATCTCGAGAAAAAATTCGGCGTCAGTATCGATCGCGGCGAATTGATTCCAGAAGATCTCTTCACCAATCCTGAATACGTCGTAGAAGGCAAGCTCACTCCCGCCGGCCTCGAAATTCTTGAACAGCGACTCCCCAGCGCCAACCTCGAAGCGTTCAAGCAGAACCCCCTCGTTCAAAATATCTCCAAAATCTTGACGGTTGACGATCTCTACAACGTCATCGCTCAGAAGCTTGCGTGACGTCCTCCTGACGCCGTCGTAGTTCGCCTTACTGCGACGGCTTCGACGTGGCTCCTCATAACCGTCCTCCTCTGCATGGGAAGAATGGCAGTCGCGTGGTATACGCTACTTCAAGCAGTCTCAAATTGAATCTTAAGCACACAACGTCACGAGTGTCCTATGAACTGGTTTTGGATCGATCGTTTTACTCTGTTCGAAAGTCATAAGAGAGCAAGAGCAATCAAGACGATTACGCGTTCCGAGGAGCATCTCCACGAGCATTTTCGCTATCATCCACTCGAACCAACCTCGTTAATTATCGAAGGTCTCGCTCAAACGGCTGGCCTGCTGATTAACGAAGCAACCGGCTTCAAGAAAAAAGTTGTTCTCGGAAAAATCCCGAGGGTTACTTTTAATATCACGGAAATTGCGCCTGGCGACGTCCTCGCCTATGAAGCTGTCGCCGACTATATCAACGAAGAAGGCTCGATGGCGACCGTGTCTGTCCATCGTGGCGAGGAGCTTGTTGCCGAAGGCGTGCTGGTCTTTGCACACCTCGGTTCTGAGTTCTCCGGAAAGAAACAATTTGAGGAAGGCGTCCTTCAGGATCTCGTGCGAATCTATGGAATGTACGACGTCGGCGTCGACGTCGACGGCAATCCTCTCAAAGATCCGTACTGTCCTGACACGACTGATTGAGCATAGTTTCCGCATTTTGTCGTTCTGAAGATCTGTTCGACATACAGGAGTCCTTAAATGGTTAGAAAGACGGATAAACGAGTTGTTGTCACCGGTATAGGTCTGGTTACCCCTCTCGGTCACGACGTCGAGACAATTTGGAAAAGAATGCTCAAAGGCGAGTCCGGGGTCGCACGTATCACCCTGTTCGATTGCTCCAACTTCGCGACGCAAATCGCCGCAGAAGTTAAAAATTGGGACATTGACGAGATCGGCGAGAACCTTGACGACTGGAAATATCAGGATCGTCATGTGAAATTCGCCGTCGGCGCGGCGTACAAGGCGATGAAAGACGCAGGATTTCTGGGCGAAGGTTCGAAGAATATCGATCCTGAACGGCTTGGCGTCTATACCGGCGCGGGCGAAGGCGAACAGAACTTTGACGACTTTGCGCAAATGATGCTCGCTGGTCTCGACGAGAACGGCAATCTGGACGAAGGGAAGTTTGTTCAGAAAGGTATTGAAATACTCAATCCTGACCGCGAACTCGAACAGGAGCCCAACATGCCGGCCGCCCATATCGCCGCCATGTTCAACGCCAAAGGTCCCAACGTTAATACGCTCACTGCCTGCGCGGCGGGCGCTCAGGCGATCGGAGAGGCGGCTGAGCTCATTCGCAACGGTGAAGCGGACGTTATGATTGCCGGCGGCGCCAACTCGATGATTCATCCTTTCGGGATAACGGGCTTCAACCTCCTGACAGCTCTTAGCGTCGAAAACGACGAACCGGAAAAAGCGTCTAAGCCCTTTGATAAACGTCGTTCCGGCTTCATAATCGGCGAAGGCGCAGGCATAGCGGTCCTCGAAGAGTTAGAACACGCCAAAAAGCGCGGCGCCAAAATTTACGGCGAAATTGCAGGTTATGGAGCGACTTCTGACGCCTATCGTATTACTGATATTCATCCGGAAGGACGCGGCGCGATCAGCTGTATGAGGCTCGCGCTTGAGGACGCCGGAGTCAAACCGGAAGAGGTCGACTACATTAACGCTCACGGAACCAGCACAAGCGTCAACGACCGCGTTGAATCTCTGGCAATCCGTGAGGTTTTCGGCAAGTACGCGTATCAAATTCCCGTCTCCAGCACGAAGAGCATGACGGGGCATTTGATTACCGCCGCCGGCGCGACCGAGTGCATCTACTGTCTGCTCGCTATCCGTGACAATATCGTCCCCCCGACAATAAATTTCGAAGTGCGCGATCCTGACTGCGACCTTGACTATGTCCCCAACGTGGCGCGAAAGGTTAACGTCGACGTTGCTCTCAGCAATAGCTTCGGATTCGGCGGTCAGGACGTCGCTCTTGTCGTTCGTCGCGTAACCGACTGAACTGTTCATACAATGTTTAGACAGACCGAAAAGCCTGGGAGCATGTTTACTTCCAGGCTTTTTTGTTGAAACCATTAACCGCTAAGCGACGTTTCGCCAAAAAATACTCTAATGAAGTTTTTTATCGCCGGAATCATGCAGGGCTCCAAAACGGAAGCCGTTCTTCACCAACAAAATTATCGCGAGGAACTTAAAATCGCGCTGAAACGTGCGTTTCCCACTTCCGACGTTTATGATCCGCTTGAGCAAAATCAGAAATCGCTTTTCTACACGCCTGAAGTGGGGAAAAGCGTCTTTATGACCCACAACAAAATGTGTGGGACAGAAATCGACGCGCTCGTTGCGTTTATACCTGAAGCGTCGATGGGTACGGCTATTGAAATCTGGGAGGCTTGGAAAAACGGAGCCGTGATACTCACGATCACCCCTCTGTCGTTAAACTGGGTTGTTAAATTTCTAAGCGACGCCGTCTATCCCAACATGGAGGCGTTTCTTAAGGCGCTTGACTCCGGAGAAATTGCCCAAATTATAGAAAAATCAATTCCACGCGCAACAAAACGCTCCTGCGACGAC
>CACYBR010000374.1 GCA_902772705.1 uncultured Planctomycetota bacterium | reverse complement strand
GGAATCTACACGTGGTCCAACCTTTTCCGCTCCTTCGGACACGACTTTATTCTGAACTTCAACGGCGCGCAGCAGATGCGAGCGGTTTATACGCCGCTCGTCACGCTCTGGAAGCGTTGCGTAGCTGCGGTTCAGTCCACCCAGAACGCTTTCGATTTCCTCAACATTCTCTTCGACCAGTGTAAGGAAACGCTCGCTGAAATGTTCAGGGGCCGCTGGACTCCGTCCGTCGTACTGCGTTTCGCCTTTCTGGTTGCATTTCTGGCAATCGTCGGCGGAATTGTCCGACGCGTTTATCGTTTCTTCAAAAACAAACTGGAAGCATTGCGCAAAGCGGCAGAACTAGAGGCAAAAAAAGCGCGGCGCAACTGTCCGGCCGCTGTTTTTTACCTCCGGCTTGAAAAGAGTATGGAGACCAGACTCAAGACTCGCCGACAGCCCAACGAAACTCCTCGTGAGTTCATTGAACGTTGCTTTGCCGTGGAGGACGAGCTCGTTAAGAAGCAGGCGACTCCGTCGCAAAAAGACAACGCCGTCAAATCGAAACACCTTGCAAAGCGTCCTTCACAATCCTCGAAGGTTGAAACCAAAGAATTGTTCGTCCCAACTTCCGTGCCTGTCCGAAAGCTATTTCGCGAATTGGTCGAAATCTACTATCGCTCTCAGTTTGGAGCGAAACCTTTGTCGTCGGAGGAAAGAGATCGTTGGTCTAACGTCTTGAAAGACGCTCAGATTTCATGAGCGTTCTCCAAAGCGTCGCGTTTTCCAAAGGTCAAAGACACGCAACCAGTCATTTTTTGAGGCTGACAAAACGCGCATAGGAACGTCGAAAGGCCTCCAACATTCCGTTAAGATCCAATCCTGCTTCAGCCAGTTCTTCTTCACGTGAACCGTGCGGAATATAATAATCGGGGGCGCCAAGCCGCGTCAAAAGCCGCGCGTCGTACCCTTCAGAGTTGGCTATTTCGAGGACGCCGCTGCCAAAACCGCCTGGAAGCGCGTTTTCCTCGGCGGAAACGGTGGGAAGAAATTCTCCAAGCGTCGCTCGAACCGCCCCCGCGTCGATTGGTTTAACAAACCGTGCGTTAACCACCGAAACGTCAAGAGCAGGAAGGCCGGCGACATTTCCACGCGCAAGCGTGTCAGCGGCGTCCAGCGCCGTCTTGAGCAATCCGCCGCCACATATCAGGAACGCTCCGTCAGAACCGCGACGAACAACCTCTGATTGACCCGTTTCATACGGAACGGCGATTCGTTCGATTCTTTCAGCTTTTGTCTTCGGATATCTAATTGCCGTTGGGCCTTTTTGGCGGATGGCAAAGTCAAAGGCGAGCTCCATATCAGCAGAGTCGCCGGGCGCCAATATCGTCATATTGGGAAATGGACGCAGATAACTAAGATCGAAAACGCCGTGGTGAGTCGCGCCGTCAGCGCCGACAAACCCTGCGCGATCGAGTGAAAACACGATCGGAAGATTTTGAAGCGACGCTTCCTGAAAAATATGGTCGTAGGCGCGCTGGAGGAAACCGCTGTAAATATCAACAATGGGAATCATTCCCGCCTTTGCCAATCCAGCAGCAAAATTAACGGCGTGCGCCTCGGAAATACCAACGTCAAAAAAGCGATCGGGATATTCACGACGCGCGTTCTCGAGCATGTTTCCCTGAGTCATTGCGGCGACGACGACGCAAATACGCGGATTTTCCCGCATAAGACGCATGATTGACGTCTGAGCCCAGTAGGTAAACGGTTTCTCATTGTCGGCGATTTTTTCGTCGATCGGCTCTGAATCAGGAGTCTGTTCAACCTTTGAGCAAACCTCGCGCTTAAGAGCCCTTTTGGCAGTTTCACGAGTCTTCGCGTCAGAGCTGCGCGTCGCTTTTTTCTGCATCCGAATCTTGACAGGACTTGAAGAATGGAAGTGCGACGGATCGCTCTCTGCCGGGGCGTAACCGTGTCCTTTTAGCGTCATAACATGGAGAAGAACGGGACCTTCAAGCTTTTTGATCGCTTTAAGATACTCGATCAATGAAGGTATGTCATGTCCGTTAATCGGACCAATGTAGTGGAATCCCAAATCCTCGAAAAACGCGCCGCCAATGAGTCCCGTCCGAAGAGCGTCCTTCAAACGCGACAAAAAGTTGTGCGCGGTGGGCAGGTTTTCAAAATAACGATGCAGGCGCGTCTTTGTTCCCAGATAACCGGGAGCCATCCGAATCCTGTCAAGATAGTGTCCAAACCCGCCGACACGCGGACAGATCGACATCTCGTTGTCATTAAGGATAACGATAAACTTTCGTTGAAGATCGCCCGCGTGATTGAGCGCCTCAAAGACAGGTCCGCTCGTAAAAGAACCGTCTCCCACGACCGCGACAGAAAAGCGTTCTCGGCCGGTTTGAGCGCTATCCTTCAACGAGTCGCTTTCCTGAAGCTTTGCCGCAAGAGAATCGCCTAACGCGAGCCCCAGCGCTACGCCAACGCTGCAACCAGCGTGACCCGTCATAAAGAGATCGTAATCGCTTTCCTGCGGATTGGGATATCCAGAAAGACCGCCATGGGTTCGAAGCGTATTAAAACGATCAAAGCGACCCGTGAGCAACTTGTGCGGATAACACTGATGTCCGACGTCCCAAACAAGTCTATCCCAGGAAAAGTCAAAACTGTAATGCAACGCGATCGCAAGCTCAACGACGCCAAGATTTGATCCAAAATGAATACTGCGCTGTTCGGACAGCGTGAATATCTCCGAACGGATCTCTCGCGCAACTTCTTCAAGATCTTCAACCGACATGGTTTTAAGATCTTCAGGAGACTTAAGTTGGCTTAGAAGGACCGGCTTCACACGGACAAATCCGTCTCCTTCCGCGTTTTGAAACGTCGTTTTTTTGGGCAAGCGATCGCTCATTTCTCGCGTCTCACAATGTAGTCGACAACATAAAGAAGCGCTTTAAAAGCGCGAGAATCCTGATCAAAAAGATTTCCGGCTTCGACAAGCGCTTTTTTTGCGTTTTCAGCGGTCTCGTCGAGCGTCAAACGCGACGTCTCAAGCCCATAAAGAGCGGGATACGTTAATTTTCCGGAAGACGCGTCTTTGCGGACTCTCTTTCCCATTACCGTTTCCTCGCCCAAGACGTCCAGCAAATCGTCGGAAATCTGGAACGCCTGACCCAAATGACGACCATAAGAAGCCAGAACGTCGAGTTTTTCAGACGTGGCGCCGGCCGTCAGCGCGCCAAGCTTAAGGGATGCGACAATGAGCGCGCCCGTTTTGCGTCGATGAATCTTGCGAAGAAACGCGGCAAGTCCGAATTGACGAGGATCGTCGACCGTCTTTTCGGAACGTCGCGACGTTTCAGAAGCCGCGACGGCGAGGGTTTCCCCGATTATATCGAACGCGCCTACGCCGCTCTTGAGCGTCGAGGCCCAGACTACGTCGTCCGCCTGACCGCCAACCATTCCGGTCGCGCCCGCCGCGGACGCAAGCGTCAAAACACACTGAGAGGCGATCTCCGGAGATTCTATGTCGCGAGCGAGCGTCTCAAACGCAAACGTTAAAAGCGCGTCGCCGGCAAGAATGGCGGTCGCTTCGTCAAATTGTTTGTGGCACGTCGGACGACCTCGTCTGAGATCGTCGTTGTCCATTGAGGGCAAGTCGTCGTGAATTAGAGAATACGCATGAACAGCTTCAAGAGCGACGCACGCAGGAAGGACTTTTTCGCGTTCGCCGTCGCATAACTCGGAAGCGACAAACGCCAAAACGGGCCGCAGACGCTTCCCTGGAGCAAGCAGAGAATAACGCATGGCTTCTGAGAGCCTTCTGGGACAATCCGCAGAAAATCGAACGCGAGCGTCAAGCGTCTCGTCCGCCAATTCTTTCAATGATAGGAGGTACTCTGAGAGTTCAGAATTGAAAGAGGCGTCCTTTGACGCCAAAACATCCCCGCGTGAATCTACCGACTCATTATCATTTTTTTCTGAACCATTACTCATCGGCGCAACCTCTAAGTTCGTCTGACAAACCAACGAAATCGGTCAGGAGCTTGACAGCTCTCATTAAGCCGATCTTCGATCAGAACGGAGGAAGATCGTCTGCGTCAGGGAAACTACGCGAAGAATCTGGCGATTTTAAGCCTCTGGTTGTTACCGTTTTCGTAGCGCCAGAGGGTTTCCTTCTGGAGGAAGAAGCCTCCCGAGTCAACGTATCGGACTCGTCTCCGATTTTGGGAGCCGGAGAAGACTGACGACCCGCCACGTCCGCTTTGGAACGAAGCTCGTTTTCGTCGAGCTTTTCGAGGATGGGCGCGCCGTCCGCGTCAAGTCCCTTGAGCATCTCAATTCGTTGCGAAGCGGCGTCAAGCTTGCTCCGACAGAGTTTCACGAGCCGAACGGCCTTTTCGTAATTATCAAGAGCCTCTTCCAGTTCTCCTCTGCCAGATTCAAGCGTCGCGACAATCTTTTCAATCTGACGATAGGCGTCTTCAAAAGACAACTCTTCGGAAGAATCTTTATCCTTCGACGAATCTTCCATTTTTTCCTCCAGAGCGCCGACCGCGCGACGTCTACAAAAAACGGAGAGACGGCGCCACGTCAGACGTTACGCCGTCGTTTACCAAAAGTTTCAGACGCTTCTGATATCATTCAACGTCTTTAACAACCACCTTTGTCATCTTATCGCCCTGCTTAATAGCGTCGACGACCTCCTGACCTTCGATAACATGACCGAATACTGAATGATGACCGTCGAGCCACGGACAGGCGACGTGAGTGATGAAGAACTGCGAACCGTTCGTATCCGGACCGGCGTTTGCCATAGAAAGCGTCCCAGGACCGTCGTGACGAAGATCGGGATGAAATTCGTCCTCAAACTGATAGCCGGGACCGCCGCATCCAGTTCCTGTGGGATCGCCGCCCTGGATCATAAAGTCGCGAATTACGCGGTGAAACTTCAAACCGTCATAAAAATGAGAGTTTGCCAGCTTTTCAAAGTTCGCGACTGTCTTAGGCGCTTTGTCATAGAAAAGTTCAAGTTTAATCGTGCCGCGAGGGGTTTCAATCGTCGCGATCTTTTTCATGGCGTCTTTTCCTTAAAAAGAAGAATTGCATGGGACCTCCAGTTCCTGGAAGTCAACGGAACGCGCGCCCCTGTTTCACGGAAAAGTCGAAAAATCCTTAACCCACAGAAGCGCGCAGGCAGGACCGTCTATTATATTCCCTGCGTCCAAATTAGCAAGAGAACACGTCCTTCCTGCGACTCCGAAACGGGAGCGTTAACGTCTGTTTTACGACTGGGAAAAGAAATCGTCAAGTTTGGCGACAAACTCTTCAAACTTGTCTTTAAAACAGAAGTGGGTTGAACCATGGAT
>CACYBR010000373.1 GCA_902772705.1 uncultured Planctomycetota bacterium | reverse complement strand
GTTTGCATAGGCGGTTTCCTTCGCTAACGCGGCGTTGAAATAGGTCGCGTCGTAGCCCCATTGCGCGTCGTAATCGAGTTGCGCGGCAGTTATCGTATCAGTCATAAGCGCCTCCTAAACGGGCAAGTCGCTTTCAGGACGATAAACCGCCCGGCGTCGAAGTAGGAGACGGCGAGAAGTTCGCGTTTTTCAAGCGTCTCAAACGTAAGTTTGCGCGTCTGTTCGGCGCGGGCGCTCGGGATTTTGCGGGACGTTTCGGGCGGAACATAGCTTGGACTCCTCTAGGGACGTCGGGACAGACAATGTTTATAACGAAATGGATTGTAACAGAGACGCTGGCGCGAAGTCAAGCTGAACGGATTTTTTTTAGCAAGAGCTTTTGTCTCCGTGAGAAGGGCGCGCCTTGTTGATTGTCAAGTTAAGGAGAAAGAAATCGAGACGTCGAGAAATAAAGCCTTGCGACGCGCGGACTTGCTTTTTTTAACCGGCGTTCGTTTAGCGAGTTAAACGAACGCCGGACGTTGTGAATTGGAAAGGGTAGGAGGTCACTTTCCGTAATACTTCGCTTTAGCGGCGCTGAGTTGCTCGATGGCGGCGATGTTGCTCGGGTGGGTCGGCGCGTCGGGGAACTTCCAGACCGTCTGCAAATAGCCGAGGAGATGCTCGTCGTTGAGATTCTCTTTGCCGAATTTGACCGTTAGCCCGATGTTTTCGCCGAAAGAGAAATTCGAGCCCGTCGGAATTTGGTCGTAACCGGCTTCCTTGAGCGCCAGATAATACTTCACATAAGGAGCTTTTTCCGGGTCGAACTCCCGCTCGTAATACCAGTTGCTCATCACGATGGACTTCGGCGCCCATTCTAAGAAATCAGGGTGACGCCATCCGCGATCAGCCCAAATCCACGGACGAACCCCGTTCTTCTCGCACTCTTCGACGAAGAAGAGGAAGTCGTGTTTCCAGAGTTCCTTTTGACGAATGACGACGTAATCGAACGTCTCCTGGTGCGGATAGGTCTCTTCGTCGTAGCCAAGGTGGAAAAAGCGCGGATGATCGAAGATTTCGACGACTTCCTTGATCAGATCGGCGCAGACCTTGTAATACGTCGGGGTCGAGACCATCCTTGAATATTCGCCGAGCCAGAAGTCGTGGCATGTGGAGAAATTCATCTTCGGAATCGGCTCTAGCCCGAGCTTTCTCACGCGGTCAAGGTCTTCGCGGAGTCTTTCGACCGACCACGCGCCCTTAACCGCAAGTTCCGGGTGGCTCTTATATTGGACGGCTTCGCCCAAATCGATCACAAGCATGTTCAGCCCGGATTCACTCGCCTTGACCGTGAGTTCTTCCCAAAGCTTTTCGTCGCACGCAAAGTGATCGACCGGCGGATAAAACGCCGTCGGCGTGTCGCCCCACATATTGTGACCGAGGTGGAGCAGAATCCCCCAGATCAGGTCCGAGGACGCGCTTTCCGACGCAAACGCGCCCGACGCGGCGAGCGCGGAAAGAATGGGAGAAGACGCCAGCGCGGCCGCGCCGGTCTTCATGAAATTTCGGCGTGTTAGCATTTTTTCCTCTGTTTTAGGGTGTGACGTTGAGGGTGTGACAAGGAAACGACTCGACAATCGTCGATTACGTCGCGTCGTCTCGACGGCGACATATATACTTAAGCGCCCGCCATAAAAAAGACGCTCATAATCGTTTTCGGTTGTTTTTCACTTCGTTTGCCGTCTCTACCGCCTTGTCGATTCCCAAAAAGCGCTTCCATTCATCGGGGGTCTCCGGGAGCGCGTCGGTCGCCCAGACGTCTCCGTTGGCGTCCGTGAAAACGAAAGGTTTGCTCTCATACAGTTTAACGACTCCACCCGCCAGGTCTTTCCACGACACGTCAAAGGGACGGGTCCATGGAACTGCGTTCTCCGGCGAGACCAGAACCAGATAGACCTTAAGAGCTCTATCATGACTGATCGGATCGGTCGCTTTAACCCATTCGTGAACCTCTTTGATTCGGAGGACGCACGTTCGCATTTCCTCGGGCGCCTCGGTCTCGCACGGATAATAATAGACCAATGGTTTCGGGACAGCCGCCGCAAGATTCTTCGGATCGTCCCAGCTTTTGGTCATATCCATAGGCTTGTCAGGGGTTCCAAACATCCAACTTTCTCGGTTAGCCCCAATATTTTCCTCAGACTCGCGCGCGAATAAAAAGCGCCAGCTCAGTAGTCTGTTTCCGAAAGAATCTACAACGTCGTCTGGCATTTCTTTGGAGCGC
>CACYBR010000372.1 GCA_902772705.1 uncultured Planctomycetota bacterium | reverse complement strand
GGCGGCGAATGAGGACGAGCTCCGCGTAATCGGCAGGGAGATAGCGGACGCTGGACTGTCGGATCACGACAGAGACGAGCTCCGCGATGCGTACGCGGAAAGGAGGTCGGAGTTGGCCGCAGGATGTTCCACAGTGCGAGCGACAACCGGGAGTCGCCCGGTTGAAACTGACGCCGTCGCGCTCCAGATCGGAGATCCCCCAATGCAAGCGACCAACGGGAGCGGGAACGAAAGACCAACCGCGCGGCTAGCGCGAACTGGGAGCCGAGCCTCTCGGCCGGGAGCGGCTGGAGAGGAGGTTTTGACCGAATTGTCGTTGATGAACGCGATCAAGCTTGCGACGAACGAGGACGCGTTGCAGCGGACGAGGGAGTCGATCGAGTTGTCGTTGGAGGAAGGAACGATAGACGAGAGCGTTGCGAATCGTCTTTTCGCCGCGATAGACGCACGGCTGGAACCTGCGCCGACGGAGCAGCAGCAGATATACGCGCGCAATATTGCTGACGCAATGAAGGAGTCGGCGGCGAACGGAGACGCGGAGTTGTTGGACAAGCAGATCCCGAATATAGACAGATTGGCTGGCGAGGGCTTTATCACGCAGAAGCAACGGGAGGAGCTCACGGTGTTGGCGGAAGCGAAGAAGAAGGAACTGGCCGCTAAGCGGTCGGCCTCTGAGTGAAGAAGGAATGTTGACAGAGACGCGTCTTTTTGATTTCGCGAGAACATGCGCGCTCGCGTACTGTAGACGCTATGCGGCGTCGGAGCAGTTGGACGACGCGACGCAGGAGGCGTGTCTCTTTTTGCTGAAAAACCGTTTGTTGTGGGACCGTTCCGACTCCTATCTGCGTTTCAGGACGTTCTATGCGTTGGTCCGATGGTATCAAGACGAACGCAGAATGAGGGCGCGCCGTCGGCTCGTGCGCGCCGAAGCGCCTGTCGAGCTCGTTCATGACGCGGTGGACGCCGCGTCGCGAATGGAGGCCAGGGAGATAGTTGATATAGCGATCGAGCGCGCAAAAGACGTCAACGGGATCTTCCGCGAGTATCTGACGGGCGCGACGCAGCATGAGATCGCGAGTCGTCGCGGTCTTGCGGAGTCGGCGGTGAAAGAAGTTATTGAAAGAGTCAAAACAGAGATCAAAAAGCTCAGCGACGAACCGCTTGAGAGAGAGGAGGAGAGATGTCCGTTGCTTTATCCAGAAAAGTGGAGCCCGAGCGCGTAGTGATCAGGGCAAACGCGGAGGCCGTCGCGCGATTTAGGCGAGACGCGCCGGAGATATTAAACCTTGCGGACGCGGCAAAATTTCTCGGCGTGTCGCCGCGAGTATTGTCGGAGAACGTCGAACCGCTCGGGATACCCTGTCGAGTGATAGGTCAGACTCGGATTTTTTCGCGAGCGGCGCTTGTGCGATGGGTAGAAAATTAGCCTTGTTGAGGCGACGTTTTTTTCGTAGAGTCGAGGCGATCGAAAAAACGGTCGCCTTTTTTTTTGATTTGAAAGGAGACGCATATGGCGACTGTAAAAGAGATAGTAAGGAAGAGGACGACGGCGTATCAGATCGAATATCGATTGAATACGAAGCGTTGTTATCTATCGTTAGGGTCGAAATACGACAGGTCGGAGGCGTACGAGATCGCGGCGAACGTTGATCGTCTTGCGCTGGCGTTGGAGGTCGGTCGACCGGTGGACGCGCGGACGACGCGCTGGCTTGAGGGGCTCCCGGTTGATCTTCAAGAGCGCCTGGCGCGAGCGGGTCTTGTCGAGATCGAGAAGATCGCGACGTTGGAGGAGATTGTAGACGCGTACTGGGAGGCGGAGTATTATGAGATGAAGCCTTCGACGCAGTCGAGCAAGCGGCAGTCGCGACGGCGGCTTTTCGAGTTTTTTGAGGAGAGCCGTCCGGCGGCGTCGATCACGAAGCAGGACGCGGCGCGATTTGTGTCGTATTTGAAGACGCAGATGAGCGAGGCGACGCGCGCGGGGATCGTGCGCGACGTGCGTCGCATCTTCAACTGGGCGAAAGACGCGGGGCTGACGCGAGAAAATCCTTTTGACGGAATCCGACGCGGATCATTCCAGAACAAGACGCGAGAGTACTATGTGTCGCTCGACGACTATGAGAAGATGTTGGAGGCGAGTCCGACGCAGATGTGGCGGACGGTTTTAGCGCTTTATCGAATCGGCGGCTTGCGGTATGAGGAGGCGTTGCGCGTGGAATGGCGAGACGTGGACTTCGTAGGTCGCCGCATGTTGGTTCACAGTCCGAAGACGGAGCGATATAGGGGCCGTGAGTCGCGAGTAATACCGTTGTTTCCGGAGCTCTATATGGAGCTTGAGGCGCAATGGGATGAGACGCCGGCAGGCGGCTCGCCGTACGTGATCTCGGAGAATCGCTCGACGATAAGAAAGCACGTAGACCGGATCGTCTTTTTAGCGGGCTTGAATCGTTGGGAGCGTCTGATCCAGAACCTTCGGAGTTCGCGAGCGATAGAGATCGCGCGTGACTTTGGAGAGTTAGCAGAGAGCGAGTGGATAGGTCACAGTCCCCAGACTGCGCGGGACCATTACTTGCATCTTTTGGACGCAGACTTCGCAAGAGCGGCAGGGACGGCGCGTTACGAAAATCCCGGTCGTTTTTCGTCATCCGGAGAAACGACCGTAAAAACAACCGTAACGGGTCCTGCTAATTAGTGCAATCTGCCGCGATTCATCGCGTTTTCCAGCGCAACCAATCCCGCGTTGACTCGACGAAACGCGGACAATCCAACAAAAAAAGGGCTTTGCCGTCGAACCGACAAAACCCTGGGAAGCACGCCCGGGGGGGGCGTCATAACACAGTAAAAATACGAATCGTAAGATACCGCGACCGTTTTTTCGAATAATTTTCTAAAAATAGTTTTTCGACTCCTCATTTTTGGCAATTATCTAAAAACCACAAGGAGGAGACCATGCGTTTCAAAATAATCGTAGTGGCAATCATTTTAAATTTCGCAGCGCCGATATTCGCGGTAGAATTTCGACGGGCAGAGACGCTCGAAGACGCGCGCGCAGCCGTCTGCCGCGTCTGCGTGTCCGGCGCTCGCGGCTCTGGGTGGTTCGCAGGTTACGAGAACGACGTCTGCTATATCGTCACGAACTTTCACGTCGTTACAAGCAACAAAACGGCGCGCCTCGATTTCTGGACCAACGGCAAGCTCGAATCGGTCAACGGCTCGATCGTCGAACGCGCCTATGACGCGAATATGCCAGCCGACTTTGCCTGCGTCTCTGTTAGCGCCGCCGACCTCAAAAAAATCGATCCTCCTTTCCTGCCGATCGGCGGCGAGGACGCCAAACCGAGCGTTGGCGCGATCGTCGTCTCCGCAGGCGCGCCAGACGGACGTTTTGTCCAGGCGTGGAAAGGCATGGTCCTCGAATACTTCAACGGCAAAACCGCGATCTTCTCGCCGCCGCCCGTTCCAGGTCAGTCCGGCTCGCCGATCTGCGAGTATGTCGACGGCGAGCTCTTTGCCACCGGGATCCTGACTTGGCTCATCGGCGAACGCGGTCGCGACGAATCAAAGGGCGGCGCTATCCCCATCGGCAACCTGTACAAGGCGTTCAAGCGCTCCACCGGCGTGGAAGTTGATTTCGAAGAAAACGGCGATCCCATACCGCCGAACGCGTCCGAATGTTCAGAGTCAGTCGCCTCGGCGCCATGCGTTGTGATGCTCTCGCAGGAGAATTGCCCGCCGTGCAAAGACGCGATGAAAGACGTCGCCGAACTGCGTGAGAAAAAGATTCCCGTGTACGTCTACGACGTTGGCTCCGAATACGGCGCTCAGCTCGCCCAACGCTTCAAAGCCGACAGAACGCCGACCTTCTTTGTCCTCGATACGAAATACGCGCCCGTCGGTCGCTTCGTCGGCGCCGGCGTCGCGCCTCAGGTCGCCGACGCGTACGACGCGATCACCGTCGACGATTCGTGTCTAATCCAATCCGGAACGCCTACCGGCTCCACCGGGAAAAGCGAAGACGAGGCTCCGGCGTCTTCGCCTGACGTTCCGTCGTCTTCCTATGATTTCAGATCGCGTCCCTCCGTTTACGACGTGACGTCAAACGTCGGCTTTCTCGAAGATTCCAACGACCGCTGGCGCAATCGCGGTCAGAAAGACGAGCCGAAAGCGGCGCCGGAGAAGAAACCGAAGCTCGGCGAGCGGCTGACCGATTCGGTCGTCGATTCCATCGTCGGACGCATCGCAAACGCGATCGAAAAGAAAGGCGCCGAAATGAAAGAGTCCGCTCTCAACGCATGGCAGGCCGCTAAAACCGCGATCCTCTTCGCGTTCGTCGCGCTCGTCGCGCTCGGCGTCCTGCTCGCTCAGGCGTGCGCCGCGTTCGTGAAATGGAGCTGGCGCAAGCTCGCCGCGCTCGTCGGCGAGTTCCGCGAGTTTCAAAGCCAAAAAGAGAAAAACGAAGAATAACGAAGGCGACAAAGTGACAATCAACGAAAGAATCGACAGCGCCGTCGAACGCGCGGCGGCACGATATTGCGGCGAGTTCACGGCGACGTTAAACGGCGACGTCATGAAGCTTGTCGCCGTAAAAAAGGCCGCGTCGATCGAGTCGATCGACTCCGTTATATCGTCGCGGCTCTATGAATTTGTCGTTGCGCCGTCGTGTGCGCGCGCGCTCGTCGAATTCACAGGAGGAACTGTTCTCGATAAAAATCTTGACGGAATCAGAAAGCTCGTGATTCGAGAATATATCGGCGACGAACAGGTTGCTGAATATCGCATCAACGCCGCGCAACCGCTTGGCGAAAACACGCCGACAGGCGGCGTCCTGCGGTTGTATGCGTATCAGACGAAAGGTTAAGGCATGACGTACGCTGAATTGCTGTCGGCGCTTCAGTCAGAATTGGCGACTCGTTTTAATCTCGACGCGCAGATTCTTTATCGTCGAACGTCCGACGTGGTGGAATTGACGACGCGGCGCGTCATTCTCCAGCCGTCCGGTCAGGCGATTACGCGAACAGGCAAGAGCGAACCATGCAAGACGACGACGGTTGATCTGATCAGCGAAGAACACGTCGCGCAGGAATCCGTCGAGAGCGTCGCACGGTTACGAGTCGCAGAGATGGAGCGCGTTGCAACAGAATTAACGCGTCGTCCATACGTCGGCGCCGCTTTTTGTCTCAGCGCTGAAACATTCGACGACGCGCCAGCCGGCGTCGACTCGTCGATTCTCGAAAACGGTTACGCGCTCGTTCTATCCGGGCTACGTCTGACCTTTGTTGAAAATTGAGGCGGCAAAATGAGCGACTATCGTTTGAATAGGTTGCGAATCGTCGAACGTAAGACAGAGCGCGCGATTCAGAACGTCGTCAGGTGGACGGCGTTCGACGTCCAGCGCGCCGCCAAAACGTCGATTAAGAGCGGCGGAAAAACGAGAGGTTTAAAGAACTGGCAGACGTCGAGACCGGGCGAACCGCCTCGCTCGCACGTCGGAACGCTCAAACAGGCGATCCGCGTCGCGCAGGAATCGGGCGCGCAATACGTTGTCGGCGCCGAGAAACTCGGAAACGGATCGGCGTTAAAAGCTCTCGAACACGGAGGCGCGTCGTCGATTCGTTCGACGTTTTACGCCGACGGGTACGTCGCGAGAATGAAGAAACGCCCAAAAGCTCCGGCAAAGAACGCGCGCGCCGTTCGCGTTCGTCCAAAAGCGGCGCGCCCTTATTACCTTTACGCCAGAGACAACCCGCGCGGCGTCCGCGTGACGGAATATCGTTATTTTTGGTCGCGAGAAGCGTGGGACCGCGCTCGCAATACCGTCTCGTTTCAGGAATGGGGCCGTGGCGTTCGTCAAACGACGACAACCTCGATACGACTTGCGG
>CACYBR010000371.1 GCA_902772705.1 uncultured Planctomycetota bacterium | reverse complement strand
TGAGTTCATTATTTCGGAACCTCGAAAACGCGCGTCCGGATGCGACGGACATGTCGCGCCAGAGTTTAGCGAGGACAAGGTCGGCGTGCAGCGGCGCGATAAGGCAGGAATTGTTCCTTGAAAAAAACGAACATTTTCATTTTTGAAAGGTATATTGCGATGAACAAGTTTTCCCTGTTTCTGATGGGATTGGTCTTGACGTTTGCTTATAACGTGGTCGTCCCCAATATCAATTACGGTCAGACGAGTCAATCTTTTGGCGTTGTCGCTTCTCCGACGGATTTCGATATCCGCTGGATCAGCGATCAGCGCGTAATTGGCGTGAAGAAGGAGGCGGCGCACGCCACATACGTTCCTTATTCTTCGCGCGAGGCGCTGACGTCAGACGATTGTTACAACGCGCCGTGGCTTGATTCCAGTAGCGATCTTGTCATGAATCTCAACGGGACGTGGAAATTTCGCTGGATTAAGGGAACCAAAGAAGGACCTGGTCCCAGCGAGTTTCAGGCTGCCGAGCTTGACGATTCAGAGTGGGACGATATTACCGTGCCGATGAACTGGGAAATGGCGGGCAAGTATAATCTTCCAACCTATAACAACACCGGCTATCCCTTTCACAACCATCCTCCTTTTGCGATGGAAGGGTATGAAGAGCATGGAATCGTCGATCACAACGCGACAGGCTTCTATCGCCGTACGTTCGATATGCCGGAAGCGTGGTCGAACAAGGAAGTTTTCATTCATTTTGACGGCGTTTACAGTTGCTGCGTCGTCTGGGTTAATGGGCGTTTTTGCGGATACTCGCAGGGCTCCAATACGGACGCGGAATTTGATATTACCTCTGCGGTTCACCCTGGTCGCAATCAGCTTTCTGTCCGTGTTTATCGCTGGTGCGACGGATCGTATCTCGAAGGACAGGATATGTGGCGTCTGAGCGGGATCCACCGCGACGTCTATCTCGTCGCCAAACCGAAAACGTTTGTTCGCGACCACTATCTTACCGTCGTCGACCAGAGTTCGGACGCGACGTCGGGACGTCTTCAGGCGGTCGTTGATATCGACAATCGCGACGGAGCCGACACGGTCAAGACAATACGTATGGAACTGATCGACGCCGAAGGCGTCGTCGTGGCGAAGGATGAAAAGACCGTCTCTATTAAGAGCAACGGCGCGAAGGACGCGACGCTTACCACTCCGACGCTTTCGGAACTTCATGCATGGAGCGCGGATCGACCTTATCTCTATAACGTGGTAGTCTCCCAGTGTAATCAGTCGGGGGAAGAAGAGATGGTTTTCGCGACGAAATACGGTTTCCGCAACATTGCCGTTGTGAACAAGGGGGACGACCATTATTTCACAGTCAACGGCAAGCGCGTTTTCTTCAAGGGTTCCAACATTCACGACGCGCATCCGCTTTATGGTCGTTACGTCGACGTGGAAACGATGCTGAAGGACGTTTCGCTGATGAAGCAGGCGAACCTCAATATGGTTCGCACGAGTCACTATCCTCGTTCTCCGCGAATGTATACGATTTTCGACGCCTTTGGGCTCTACGTCATGGACGAAGCGGATCTCGAATGTCACGGAAATCAGGGGCTCACGCGCGATCCGAACTGGACGCGCGCGTTTGTTGATCGCAACGTGCGCATGGCGACGCGCGACCGCAACCATCCGAGCGTCGTCTTCTGGTCGCTTGGCAACGAGAACGGAAACGGCGACAATATGCGGCGATGCTACGACGCGCTCAAGAAGCTTGATTCTCGTTTTATCCATTGCCACGGCGAAGACTCCGCTTCGGATATGTATTCTGAAATGTACACCAGCGTAGGTTCGGCAAAGAATCAGGAGCATGGTCGCAACGGCAAACCGTTCTTTATCTGCGAGTATGCTCACGCCATGGGACAGGCTGTCGGCAATCTCGTTGATTACTGGCAGGTGATTGAGAACAGTACCGGTATCGTTGGCGCGTGCGTCTGGGATTGGGTGGATCAGGCGATCTACGATCCTGCGCGCATTCAGGACGGCAAGCTCGTCGACGTCAACGGTTTCCACGCATGGACCGGCGGCTACGACTACGATCCATGGTTCGAGCGCCATAACAATAACGACAAAGCGTTTCAGGGAAACTTCCTCAACAACGGGATCGTCACGCCAGACCGCGCCTTTACCGCCAAGCTTGTCGAAGTTAAGAAGGTTTATCAGCACGTTGTGTTTACGCTCAACGGCGACACGCTGACTATCCGAAATAAGTATCCCTTCGTGAATCTCGGCGATCTCTTCTATCTTACGTACGTCGTTCGTAAAGACGGCGTCGACGTCGAAGAAGGGCG
>CACYBR010000370.1 GCA_902772705.1 uncultured Planctomycetota bacterium | reverse complement strand
TTTGGTTCTTTTTCGCCAGGACGCGATATCTTAAACGTCAGTTCCTTGCGATCCATGCAGGCGACCAGAATCGAAGAAAAGATGGGCTTCTCATTTTCGCCGATTGCGACGATCTCGTCGCCAGCTTCAAAGCCAGCGAGCCAGGCGGGACTGCCCGGAGAAACAAAACCGACCTTAGCCGATGTTTCAGGCGTTCCCATAAGGGCGGCGCAGGTCGCGCACACAATGGCGAAGAGGATATTCATAATAACGCCGGCAGAGATAATCGCCATGCGCTGAAACACGTTCTTCGAAAGGTAACTATCAGGGGCGTAAAGCTGCTTTTCCAGTTGTTCGATCTGTTCGCCGCGCGCTTTCTGTTCTTCTTCTGTCAGCTCGCCGCCCTTCTCAGCGCTTTCTGCTTTCGCACGATCAATCTCCGCCTGAATGCCGCCTGGATTATCTTCTTGACCGAACATCTTAACATAGCCGCCCAGAGGAAGCCAGCCAAGGCCGTATTCAGTGTCGCCGCGTTTAAAGCTGAAGAACTTGAATCCATAGGCGTCAAACCAAATATAGAACTTGTCGCAACGTACGCCGCACATGCGCGCAACGATGAAATGACCAAACTCGTGCACAATGACGAGCATATTAACGCCAAGCACGACGAGCGTCACGCGCCAGACAACCGCAAGGAAATTAGCCCATGAAGAAGCGCCTTCCGCGACGCCCAGTAACGACGCTATCGAGAAATCCATTTTTCAGTCTCCTTTCGCGCCCAGGAATCAAGCTCGAAAATACAATTCAAAGAGGGCGAAGCGTCATAGTCATGAGATTCAAGCGTCTGACGACATAACGCGGGAATCTTGTCGAAAGTTAAACGTCCATTCCGAAAAGCTTCTACGGCGACCTCGTTGGCGGCGTTTAAAACAACGCCGGCGGTTCCGCCCGCTTTCGCGACTTCAAATCCAAGTTTCATCGCGGGAAAACGCTCAAAGTCGGGCGGGTAAAACTCAAGGTTAAAAAACTGTGTCCAATCAAATTTTCGCGTCGGACCAGGAAAACGTCTGGTTTCATACAGCGCAAACTGAATTGGAAGCCTCATGTCAGGAGGACTCATCTGAGCCAATACGGCGCCGTCGACAAATTCGACCATTGAGTGTACGACCGATTGAGGGTGAATCGCAACCTGAATCAAGTCGGGATCCACCCCAAAGAGCCATCGCGCTTCGATGATTTCAAGCGCCTTGTTCATCGTGGTGGCGGAATCGATCGTTATCTTTGCCCCCATGTTCCACGTGGGGTGACGAAGCGCGTCCGCAACCGTAACGTCCTTTAAACGCTCCGGCGACCATGTGCGAAAAGGACCTCCGCTGGCCGTCAAAATCAAGCGGCGTACGTCGTCTGAAATAATCTTTGGCGTTCTTGGAGATTCCCGACGCGAAAGCAGACATTGATAGATTGCGCTGTGTTCGCTGTCGACAGGAATCAGCTTTCCTCCTCTGGTCTCGAGAAGGTCCGCGACAAGAGGACCGCCAGCGACCAGAGCTTCTTTGTTTGCCAGAGCTAGCGTCTTCCCTGCGTCCAACGCGCTCCATGCTGTACGAAGTCCGGCAACGCCGACAACTGAGAGAAGAACAACGTCAATCTCAGGTCGTCGCACAACCTCGTCCAAAGCGTCGGGACCAAAAAGGACTTCGACGTCCTTTGGCAACTGACTCAAGGGCGATCTGTCGGCATTAAGGTCATTGACAACAACAACGTCCGGCTTGAAGCGCAACGCCAACTCAACCAGCTTAACAACTGACTGATTTGCCGCCAAAACGCTTGCGCGTAACCGCCCTCGCGATTCTCCTATAACGTCAAGGGCGCTCGTTCCGATGCTTCCGGTCGCGCCTATGACCGCAATGTTGCGCGATCCAGAATTAGTCGTTTCAGACTCTCGTGAACTTGAATCAAGCGTCATTTCTAAACTGATATCACAAAACTCTGCCAAGGATCCTTATCAATTCGATTTTGAAGCCCGTCAGATCGCTAAAAGCGTTCCTGAAAAAGCCACTCCATTATATGGCGTCAGTCGAATATTTAAAAGGCGAGACTATAAAAAAGAGTTAAAACCGTAAACTTCAACGTCCTTTCCCTCTCATAATAGTCCTCTGTTAATCTGAAACTTGCCATTATTTCTACTCTTCAATCCACAAAGAACGGATCAATTTCGGCGCGGTAGAGGCAGTCCATTCAACAATATCGTCGTCTTCAAATATCCCGCCCTGCGAAATGGAGGAAGACGGTTCGTACATTGTAAAAATCCGGTTGAAGCGATCGAAACCGCGACTCATGAAATCGTTAGGATCATCGGAATGACTAAGACCAAACGCGTGCCCCAACTCATGAAGACCCGCGCCAAGCGCTGAAGAGGTCAACGCCCATCGCACGTTGCGGTAGGCAGAATCTTTGGCATAGACGTCTGAAATCCCGGTTTCGTCTTGAAAAAAAACAATCGCCTCGCTCAAACTGCTCGGCCAGGAAAAAAGCGACGACGAGTCGAGCATAGCGATATTATCCGCGCCCAAAGCCACGCGACCTTGATTCTCGCCAAACTCCTCGCCCTGTCCGCCAAAAGAAGTCAGCACGAAATAACACGCGTCCTTAGAATACGCCGGTCCGGAAATAACTTCATGATAGACCTCATGAAAACGTTCTAACTCCGACAAAGCGCAATACTCTTCTTTCGTCTTTTTTCCACGTTGTTTCCAAACGACAACTTGTCCGTTGTCGTCTGTTTCCAAGGCGAATGTTCGCCTTCCATAACCGGCGTCAAAAAGACGTTCGGCAGTCGCTGTCTGCCATAGTCGCGCCGCGGTCCGCATTTTTCGAACATAGTCGCCTGACGCGTTAAAGGCGGCGTCACGCCCGATCAACCATTCCTTTGGCGTGTCGACGACGTCAGAACCCGACGAGTCGGAAAAGAAGATAAGGCGAACAAAACGTCGGTTAGCGCTTTTTCTGTATATCAACGTAAAATCAATGCGCGCGTCTCCAGTCGCGATTGAGAGACGATTACTACCTGATGTCAATTCAACGGGAATTTTAAAACGTCCTCGGTAGACTTCTGAACGTGTAATACGGGAATCGAGCGAAGAAGACAGATCTTCGACAATAATTGTTCCATTTTCAACGCCATCCACTCGTCCACGCAACAAAACGACAGGAAAATGCACAACGTCTGAATCGGAATAATTCTCAACGACAATCTTCAGCTCTGAGGATTCCGCTGAAACTTGGAGACAATGAGAAAAAAACAAAGCCAACGCCGCCAGAATTCCCAGAAACCAGACGTCGTTAGCTTTGTATAAAAGATTGGTTACACAAGCCTTCACTTTAAACTCATAACGTGATCAACCAGTACTAATCTTTCTGAACAGACGTTTGAACGTCTTCTGACAATTTGTCGTTAGTCGACTCCGACGTCTTATCCACGACAGAAACATAAGTTCCCGGTTCTTCCATCATGATATTCGGATCCTTGGAATACCTGATCCCACGATAAGTACACCAAATCATGAAAAGAACGGCAATAACGGCGCTGATCGCGTAGGAAAGATGGAGATCGAGCCCAAGTCCGGCAGGCCCATTATGTCTCTTAGACGTCCAAAGAATGAAGCACAAAACGATAAACGTCATAAAGGCGCCAGGAACAGACGCAATCCATCCTTGTTTTTTCCGCGCGTAAAGCCAAACGCAACCACCGCCAAGCGTGAAAACCGCAAGCGTTTGATTGCCCCACGCAAAGTAATTCCATAGCTCGCCAAAGGAGTCCTTGTCCGTGTTAGACCACCAGAGCAAAAGCGCAACGAGCCCAATCAACGGAATACAGATCAGGAATCGGTTAAAAAATGATCTCTGATCGAGGTTGAGAGCCTCCGCAAGACTCAAACGCATGCTACGCATTGCCGTGTCGCCCGTAGTAACGGCCAAAATAATGACCGCTATGACGGTAATGGAACCAAGTCCTTTTCCGAGGAAAAGCGTCGTTATCTGAGGAAGAACCTTTGCGGGCGCCTCGTTCCAAAGATCGGAATTAAGATTATAGATCACAAGCGCTCCCGCCGCCCAAACCATCGCGATAACGCCTTCAAGCACCATCATGCCATAGAAAGAAGAACGAGCTTGACGTTCGGACTTCATCGTCCGGGCAATAATCGGAG
>CACYBR010000369.1 GCA_902772705.1 uncultured Planctomycetota bacterium | reverse complement strand
TGACGAGCCGCGTCAAAATAAACGCGCAGCGATTCGCGCGCGTAACTTCCTAAAAACGCGAGACGTTCCTTGCGCCCCTTGCCGCGTACCCGTATAAGATCCTCGCCGGGAAGCAGATCGGAGAACCGTAATCCGACGCATTCGCTCACGCGCAGACCGGCGGAATAGATCGTTTCGAGAATCGCCCTGTCGCGCAGACCGAGAGGATCGGCGACGTCGGGCGCGGCGAGCAGCTTCCGAACGTCTTCTGTGGACAGAACGAGGGGGAGCGAACGACGCGTTCGAGGATTGACAAGCGCGCTTGTGGGATTGAAAACGGCCCAGCCCTCGCGCTCGCCGAATTTGTAGAAGCCACGCAGAGACGCAAGCCGCCGCGAAATTGTCGTTCGCGCGTAATCCGCCTCGTGCATCGCCAGCACGTAGCCGCGCAATTCCGGCGCCGTTATCGTGTCAGGGCGAGGACAGACCCCCGAATGCGCCGCTTTTTCGTATTCCAGCCAGGCTTCGAGATCCTCGCCGTAGCTCTTGACGGTGTACGCCGAGAAGTTGCGTTCGACGCGAAGATAGCGAAGATAGCGGAGGATCGGCCCTCGAAGGGAGCGTTCGTTCGGATCGATTGGTTTTTTCATACCCGAGGTTTTCGTAAGGATGAGTTCAATAAAAAACCCCCGAAAGGAGTAACGCTCGTTTTCGGGGGTATGAATTCCGTTCAGGTTAGATTTGGCGCGCGGTCCCGAGATCAAAACTCGTCGGCGTCGTCAAAGGGATTGGGAATGTTCTTGAAGAGCGCAGGGTCGACCATCGTCTTGCTTCGTTCGGCGCGGCGTCGCATCTGCTTGCGAGCGGCGACGAGCTCGGCGTCGCGCTTTTCGCGGAGCGCCTTCTGCGTGAGAACGGCGGCGTCGTACCAGGTGAAACTCAGCTCGGGATCCGAGGCGTAGCGACCGAACGATTCGACAATCTCCTCGCGCTTCTGGCCGGTGTAAAGGAACACGTAACGTTCGGAGCCTTTAACGAGAGCTAAAACATTGACTTCCTGATTCATTTGGGGACCTCGACAGCGTCGCCTTTTTAGGGGGGAAAAGACGGCGGATTGTGTTCTTCAGGGGGCTAAGGGGCGGACGCATGCTTAGGGGGAAGCGCGCGGCGGTTGACGTCGTGGGGACGACGGTATTGACAACTGCCGAAAGCGCGGCGCGGGTCGTTATTATCGGAATATCTTGCCGCGTCAGGCGTCTACTAACTCTATCGGACGCCCCCGGGAAAACTTGACAGAAAAAATGGCGAAACGAAATTTTCAGAAATTTTTACGCCTCTGACGCGTCGTACCGGCTCTGACGTCGCCCTTTCCTGTTTCCAGAGACGGGATATAATGCGCGTGAACATCCACGACTTTGTCGACGGAATCAGCATGAAGAGAATAATACCTATGAATCAATCGACTAAGGGCGACGCGCTTCGCGTTCTCATGATCGGAGACGTCGTCGGCAGGGCGGGACGCGGCGTCCTTTCTCGCTATCTGGCTGAGATTCGCGAGCAATATGCGATCGATTTTGTGATCGCCAACGCCGAAAACGCCAACGGCGGGTCGGGGCTGACCCCCGAAAATTATAACACGCTCCTGCGCGCTGGCGTCGACGCGATGACGCTCGGAGACCATTCGTTTCGTCAGAAATCGATTTTTCCCGTTCTCTGCGACCCCGAACCGCGCGTCATTCGCCCGGCAAACTATCCTCAGCTTGCCCCCGGACGCGGTTGGACAATTCTGGAGGTTCCCTCGACGTTGAAACGGCCCGCGACTAAAATCGCGGTTATGTCCCTTCTGGGACGCGTCTTCATCAATCAGCCGGTCGACAACCCAATGACGGTCGTCGACACGCTCCTCGAACGAGTGCGCGACGTCAAGGTTCGCTTCCTCGATTTTCACACCGAAGCGACGAGCGAGGCGCAGATGATGGGCCGCTACCTTGACGGACGCGTTTCCGCCGTTTTGGGCACGCATACCCACGTCGCGACCGCCGACGAGACAATCTTTCCAGGAGGGACCGCGTTTCAGTGCGACGTCGGAATGACGGGCGCCTTCGAAAGCGTCATCGGTCGTAAAATCGACAGCGTTCTCTATAGCTTTCGCACGTGCCGCTCGACGGCGCTCGACGTTGCGGAGAACGATCCGGGTATCAACGGAACGATGGTCGACGTTGATCCGCTCACGGGCAAGGCCGTCGGGATCGAACGTCTTTTTTTTAAAGAGAACGACGTCTGAAATTTTTGGACGATCCAGAAAAGCAAAGAAGGAAGGAACGCGAATTCGAGACGTTCCTTCCTTCTTTTGATTCCTAACCTGTTGTCGAGACGCGTTGTTCTTATTGTCCCTAACGGGATCACGTCTTTGTTTTTCTCATTCTCCGCAGATGAAAGAACGTTCTGAGCGTTTCGGCGCATTCCTCCTGCAAGACGCCGGAGACGACCTGACATCGCCAGTTCAGCCGAGGATCGTCGAGCAATTTGTAGAGCGACTCGACGGCGCCGCCTTTAGGATCGCGCGCGCCATAGACGACGCGATCGATTCTCGCTTGTAGGATCGCGCCGGCGCACATGAGGCACGGTTCGAGCGTCACGAAGAGCTCGGAATCCTCGATTCGCCATGAAGGGAAAAAAGGAGTCGCCTCGCGAATCACGAGCTCTTCGGCATGCGCCGTCGGATCGCAGAGGCTCTCGCGGCGGTTGTGGTCGAGCGCGACGATCCGATTCTGACACACGAGCGCCGCGCCGATGGGAATTTCGCCTTCCTCCGCGGCGAGCCTCGCTTCGCGCAGCGCGAACGCCATGAAGAACGCGTCCCGGTCCCCGCGCTCAGGCGTCCACCGGACGAGCGGAACGTCGGGGAGAAAGCGTGCGTCGTCAAGCGAAGAATCGTTCATGTTCTTTGCGTTCGTACGCGAGGCGAGCGTGTCAATAGTTCTCGTAAGAGTCGTTGCTGAGCGCGAACTCGTTGTTGGAAACCATCGTCTGACCGGGCGCGATCGGCTCCTGTTCGACGTACGGAGTCGTTACGTTTGAGCCGTCTTCCGTGTAGTACTCGACGTTTCCGCCGCCGCAGTTCTCGCAATCTCCCGTCGCGTTGGAGGCGCGATTCATTCCTCCGAGAATGGAACCGCAACGATAAAGCTCGCCCATACACTGGTCGCCGCGTTCGGGAATAAAGGTGGGCTGGCAGTGGTCGTAAGGAGCCAGGCAGGAACGGCAACCGACAAAACCGATGGCGAACGCCATCACGATACCCATAACAATCATACGCGTCATTGCGACGTCTCCGTTTTATTCATTCACAGGTTAAGGGGGAAAACACGACGTTAAAAAGCCGCGTTAATACTCTTTTCGGCCGCGGCGCCAGAATATTTAGTAAAAACGGCATAATTGGAACATTTTTCCTGAATTTTCTTTTTAACGCCTGGACCGTTCCCCTTCGGCGTGAGGTTTGTAAGTCGGTATAGTCGGCGCAGTTCAACAATAACGTGCGGTCGGAAAAATTCGAAATCCTGTCAGGAAACGACTTTTTTTAAGAGAATGAAAAAATATCGGAGCGAACGCGAAAAAAAACTTGACCGACTGCCGGCTGTAATGTTAAAATAGAAAGAGGCGTGTAGACTGCCCGAATGGGGACGTTGTTTTTCGTTCTCATTCACAACGGTTTAGACGTTTTGGAGAAGGAAAAAGCGCCGGTTTTTTCCTCATTTTTTTTTAGAAAAGGGTCGGCGCGCCGTTAATTAATGGCTACGGGACGATTGTTATGGCAAAAAATGAAACCGTATGGGGTATCGACGTAGGCAATACGTCGTTGAAGGCTTTGCGTTGTCGCAGAGGCGCGGAACCCGGGACGATCGAGGTTTTGCAGTTCGATTACATCGAACACAGCAAGATTCTGACTCAACCGGGCGCGGACGCGAACGAGATTCTCGCCGAGAGCTTATCCCTGTTCCTGTCTCGTAACAACGTCAAGGGCGAAAAGATTGCGATTTCTGTCTCAGGACAGAACGCTCTCTGGCGTTTCCAGCCGCTTCCTCCAATCGATCCGAAGAAGGTTAACGACCTTATCAAGTATGAAGTTAAGCAGTGGCTTCCCTTCGATCTTCAGGACGTTATCTGGGATTATCGTCAGGTCGGCGGAACGATCGAAGGCGGTATCGCGCTTGACCTCCATATCTTTATGTACGCGATGAAGCGCGAGGTCGCCAAGCGCACTCTGGAACGCTATTCCAGCAACGGCCTCAACGTCGACTGTATTCAGGGCGCTCAGGTCGCGCTCTACAACGCTTTCGTTCATGACCTCTATAATTACGACGAACTCGTTCAACAGGATATGAACGAGCTCACGGACTTCGACGTCGTTCTGAACGTTGGTACGGACGCGACTGAGATCGTTGTAACGAACGGCGTGGTCGTATGGTTGCGCAACATTCCCGTGGGCGGCAATCTCTTTACAAAGGCTCTCACCAAGTCGCTTAAGCTTACCTTCTCCAACGCCGAGCATATTAAGCGCAACGCGAGTTCCGCGCCCGATCCGAAAGCCGTGATCCTCGCCATGAAGCCTGTCTTTGGCGATATGCTTGCGGAAGTCGACCGCTCGATTAAATATTACTGCGGTCTGAACAAACAGGCGAAGATCCGTCGTATTTACGCGCTCGGAAACGCGATGAAGTTGCCCGGCTTGCGTCAGTTCCTCGCCAAGAGCCTTGGGCTGGAAGTCGTGACGATCAACTCGTTCCGCAAGCTTACCGGGTCCGAAGTCCTTTCCAACAGCGTCTTCATTGACAACGCTTCTTCCTTTGGCGTCGCCTATGGTCTTGCGCTTCAGCTCCTCAAGCAGGCGCCGTTGGACATCAACCTGATCCCGCGCGACGTCGTCAAGGACCGAATGCTTGAGGCGAAGAAGCCGTGGGCGCTCGCCGCCGCGTCGCTCGTCGCGCTCGGGCTCGGCGTTCAGTATTTTGCGACGACGTCCTCATACAACGTCGTTCAGAATCCCGCGCTTTCCTCCGCTCAGAAGAACGCCGAGGCCGTTGCGGACAAGTCCTCCAAACTGATTTCTCAGGCGACCGCCGCCGTGACAGAATTCAAGAAATTCGACGACATTGGTCGTAACCTCACGAGCGGCGTCGAAGGTCGTATTACGTGGATGGAATTGCTCAAGGCGATCAACTCCGTCATCCCGGCGGAGGCGCCCAACAGCGCAATTCTCTCCGAAGGCGTGACCGGCGCGAAGATCGAAGCGATCAAGCGGCAGAACCGAATCTATCTCGACAACATCGAGGTGCAGGACGTCGAAGACCTGAGCGAATGGTTCGAATTGGTGCGCCGATGGTACTACATTGACGATCTGCAGGCTCAGGCGTTTGATATTGACGCCGAAGGCAAGCCGATTGAGCCCGATCCTTCCGCCAAACCCGCCGACGCGGCCGCGGCGCCCGCTAACGACGGCGCCGACGCTGATTCTGAGGCGGGTTCGAGCGCTTCTGGCGACTCGGGATCCGGCGATTCCAAAGGTTACGTGCCTCCGTACACGATTGAGGAAATGTTCCCCTTTGTCGCAGCGTCTGACACGAAGGGAGGCGAAGGCTCCTCGAGCAGTTCAAGCTCCTCATCCTCTTCGTCGAGCAGCTCCAGCAGCTCCAGTTCTTCATCGTCTTCTTCCTCTTCGAGCAGCTCCAGTTCTTCAGGGGACTCGGAAGGCGCCGGCGGACTCGAACCGACCGCCCTCAACGAATTTACTCAGGCGACGGACGCGCGATTGGCGCTGATTCCCGGGCCGACCGGCCCTGGCCGCATCGTCCAGCTGTCTGGTTATCACTACCACAATCCGAACGACGTCAACGACCCGGCGCGTGGCGCGGAATATCTCCGTCGTACGATTCTGTACAATCTCAAGCACGGTTCTATCGAGTTGCCGATCAGTCTGGATCGACAGCGCGCAGGCGAGACTGGAACGGAAGAGGTTAAGCTCACCGACATGGGAATCTACTATCCGGTCCATGTCGATCCGGGCAATATCGACGACGGTTTCCGCCTCCTCGACCCGAAGGCCGCGGCGGAAGCGCGCAAGAAGCTCCTTGAATCTCAGGTCAAGAATCGACGTGAAGCTCGCGTTGGCAACAACGCTGCAGGCGGCGGCATGGGCGGCATGGG
>CACYBR010000368.1 GCA_902772705.1 uncultured Planctomycetota bacterium | reverse complement strand
TCAAAGAAAAGCACCTTTCCCGCGGGAGCGTAGAAATCAGCGGAACCGTCCTTCTCAATTTCCACCGTTCCGAGAACGCCTTTAGCAACGTATGAAGACCACCCAAAGCGCCCCTGGAGTACGTCGACCGGCGATGCATAATATTCCATAAACGGTTCATGGTCGAATTGATACGAACCGTCGTCAAGTTGCTTTAATGGCGTTGGCATTTCCTGACACACGCGTAAATATCGAGCTGCGCCCGGTTCAACCTGCCCCTCAAGTCCACGATATACGTTTACAATGGAAAAACGGCCAAGCCCCTTCTCCGCCAAAGCCTCATCCGGAGGATTATCCACAACAGGAGGAACTTCGCGTTCACCGAACAGTTGTGGACAGATCGTGTCGATCGATTCGTCAAGGGTCAAAAGTTCTCGGTTTCCGAATCTATCGATCAAATACAAACCAAATCTGTCCTGTGCGGCATGAGCGACAAGAAAGACGTCCCTGGAAACGGGAACTGGCTCCCTAAATGTTTCGGTACGCGCCCAGTAACCGGGCCATGGAACTTCCGGGGTAATCGAACGAATCGCAGCAGGGTCATGCGGACCAAGCGACGTGTCTAACAAAGCCACAGGTCCGTTAAGATCCCCAAAATGCGAGATCATAACGCATAGGACTTCCCTTGAATCGGGAACAAGACGCCCGTTGGCATATCCCTGCGGGAGATTGATCGTATTGCCGAAAACAAGCTCGGGGGAAGTTCCGTCAGTCCGGATTGTCCAAAGGGTATGCCCATAATCGGCGCCTTTGTCCACATACTCGGATCGAGTCCAGAGGATAACGCCGTCTTCGTTGACTGACGGGGCAAACTCAGAAAGATTTGCATAGGAAAGAGGCGTAATGTCGCCGCCGTCTTTATTCATACGATACAAGACAAAAGCCTGAGGGCGCCAGCATATAAACTTTTTCTTGCAACGAGTCGAAATGAACGCTAAACCTCCGTCTGGCAATTCAATCGGCCAGAAATCATGGAACGGTCCCGGAGCGCTGACAAGTCGCTTGTCGCCCGTTTCAAGCGATAGTTCATAGATCCTAAAATAGTCGTTCAGGCTTGCACGATATGCATAGTATATTCTCTTCGCGTCAAAGCTTGCGGAGGGATTTCGAATAACGCCAGAACCTGCGTTAACAAGTTCTCTTGTCGTCGCCTTTTCTGGCGCCAACCTTCCGTTTTCCCGTGGCATATCAATTAAAACAACCGCGCCTCCGGGATTCCAAGTCGAATCAAAGAGATCGCTATAATTATGCGACGGCCAGAATGGATTGCGTTTATTCGCAAGTATATGTTCAACAGGCTCAAGGTCTGGATTAGAAAGGAAATGATCGCGCTTCAACAAACGCACTTCCCATAGCAGTTTTCGCTCCTGCGCTTTAAAAAGGGAATTCGGCAAAGCGCTGTTTTCACGGAGAAGAAGCCATGCTTCCCAGAGTTTTTTTGCTTTTGCTCCGACGGAATTCGTATTTTCATCATTGTCAGGACGTTCGCTAAAGTAGCGACAGAGAGAATCGTACTCGTCAGAGAGAGTTTTCCGATATTCGTCAGTTTCAACATAACGGGGGTTTACAACGCCTGGGACTGCGAACCGCTTTCGAAAATCTCGTTCGTCAAGTCTTTCTTCAGCGTCGCTTTCCGCTCTTTCCAAAGAATCTTTAAGCTGACAGAGAGGTCGGTAACAAGGGTCATATTGAAATGCGACGGAGCAAAAGAATTGGTCGTTCTCCTTGTCTAAAGCGTTCCAAACAAGTTCAGCGCCCGCTTGTCCATAAACGCCCTGAAGAGAAGTCTCTTTTGTTTCACCCGGAGCAAGTTTGACGTCGCCAAGACTAGACGACAACTCAATGACCTTTTCAGAAAAAGAACGGAGTCGTAAATTAAAATGCGCGGATGAATCGGCAAATCTGGAAATAGCCGCAGAGAATTCAGCAGGACGAAAATGAACAGGCCGTCCTCCAGGCAGAACATGACGTCCGCCAATCCCCAGCGTCACGTAAAGACCTCGTTCCTTCCACTCAGGAAAGAACTCCAATGGAATAGTCGCAACAAACTCGCCGTCTTTCTCGTTAAAAGAGCCGGGCAATTCTTTTTCCCAGCCAGAAACGCGGTTGTCGAAAGGATCGAGTTGTCGCCATAGAACACGACCAGAACGATATACGATGAAACCGCGCAAGGGAAGATTTTCCGTCGAAATCAAAGCGATGTTTTCGGACAAAAAGCGATTTCCGGTAATACGCAGGTGCAAAAAAGCGTCGTCTGCTATTGCGCTAACCGTTTGTTCAAGAAGAGGGCCAGCGTCAAAGCTCCCGGGAACAAAAGCCCAGACCGTTCCAGACGACCAGTTAGTCGCCTCTGTCTCTCTGACCTCTCCAGCGTGAACGCACGGAAGAGGAAGAACGGAATCTGGTTTATGCTCAGGCTCAACATACTCCGGATAATGTCTTTGAATCAGCCAACGCTCGCAGTCAGCAAACCCCGCAATCTTGAGAATTGCGTTTTCTTCAGCCAAAAAAGCGTCCTGTAATTGGCGCTCATAAGGGGTTAACGACTGTTTCTCATTTCCAGCCCTCGGAGGTTCCCAATTCCACGCATCGCCAGATGGAACGTCGCTGAACCAGGAGGAATCATATTCAGAAAGTCCGTTCCGAGAAATCTCGTCGGTTATCCCGTGAACGAAAGCGACGCTTTGCCAGTCGACTCCGTTTGTGGAAACCTGTATTTCAAAGTCCAACGGCAAACGATCAGAGTATTTGCCAGAACGATCCCGTGAAAAGACAACACGATCAAAAGAGGTCTGTTCATTCCATTCGATAGCTATCCATTGAGGATTATCTCGGGAGGGAAGGTCGTTTGCCACCCAGGAAGCCTCGTTGCCAAAGAAACCGTCGTTAACATTTTCAATTCTGTGAATAGCATACCCTGATATGCATGAGGACGCGAAAACACCCTTAACGTTGTTTCGGGCAAGATTAGGCGCGTCCGACACGTCAGAATCGAAGACTAACAGTTCGTCAACAGCCGGGGTCCCGTCTTTGGAGGAGTAAATGACGAAACGCAAAAATTTTGCTTGGACAGGGTCGAAAGTAACAACATTAGGTCGATCGGCTTTGATCTGTTGGAAATGGTAGTCCGACGACGCAGCCAGGCATACTTCGTCGCTCCAAACCAAAGAAAACGCCATATAAAGCACGACGTGCACGCAGAGGGACAGGAGCGTCAGATTCCGGATCATTCTTCTTTTTTTCATCGCCAATTCTTTCAGCAAACGGACGACCGCTATCGGGAAAAAAACAAAAGAGGGATGGTCGCCCATGTCGGCCATCCCTGACGCCGATCAATCATCTATCAGGCAACAAAAGAAGAGAACCAGTCCATGTCTCGACAGGAATAGTCCATATCTCGCCAGCCTTCAAATTCTTTTCAAAAAGAGACAATGGAGATTTTCCACCGTCCGTGTATCGCGCGGCGACTTCCACAAGCTGATCGGCGCCGAGTTCTCTTTTCTCGTCTTCTACGCCGTAGGAACTCGATTGCGTCAAGGGCGCGGCAAGTCCGACAAGCAACTGAACTTTAACGTCTTTTTTAGCGCGAACGACGACGTCTGCGGCCTCCCCTCCCGCTGTCTGCAAATACTCTCGTCCTTCAAGCTCAGGAATCAGATCGATCCAGACATAATCACGATTCG
>CACYBR010000367.1 GCA_902772705.1 uncultured Planctomycetota bacterium | reverse complement strand
GGCGCGTTGCCGGCGTCTTAGAATCGCCGCGACTTTCCACTGCTTTTGACGACAGGAGACTTGACAATGAGATACAGAAAACTTGGAAAGACCGGGCTTATGGCGAGCGAGATCGGATTCGGCGGGGAATGGCTTGCGCGTCATGACGAAGACGAGGCGGTTGAGCTGGTGCGCTATGCCGGCGAGCGGGGAATCAATATCATCGACTGCTGGATGGCCGACCCGAAGTCGCGCGAAATCATCGGCAGAGGAATGAAGGGGAACCGCGAGAAGTGGATCGTTCAGGGGCACGTGGGGTCGACCTGGCAGAACGGTCAGTATGTGCGAACGCGCGATATGAAATATGTTCCCGGCGCGTTTGACGATATCCTCGAACGGATGCAGACCGATTATATCGATCTGGGCATGATTCACTACGTGGACGCTCTGGACGATTGGAACGTCTGTATGAACACGGATTTCATCAGGTACGTTCGCAAGCTTCATGAGTCGGGCGTAATCCGGCATGTCGGACTCTCGACGCACAATCCCCGGATCGCGAAAACCGCGACGCTCAGCGGCGTCGTCGATATGATACTCTTTTCCATTAATCCCGCGTTTGATATGAAGCCGGCGACGGAAGACGTTAATCGGATGTTTGACGGTTACGACGCGCCTCTTGCTGGCATCGATCCTGAACGCGCCGAGTTTTATCGGCTCGCGGAAGAGAACGAGGTGGGCGTTACCGTTATGAAGGGGTTCTTTGGCGGCAGGATCCTCGACGCGGCGACCTCGCCCTTTGGCGTTGCCTTTACGCCGACGCAGTGTCTGCATTACGCGTTGACACGACCTGGCGTATGCTCCGTTATGTGCGGCTTTGATTCGAAGGAGCAGATCGATCAGGCGGTTCATTATGAAGAAGCGGACGACGACGAGAAAGACTACGCGTCAGTCATCGCGAACGCGCCCCTGCATTCGTATTCCGGCGTCTGCACATACTGTGGACACTGTCGACCATGTCCGAAGAACATTGATATTGCAATGGTCAATAAGTTCTATGATCTGGCGAGCCATCAGCCGTCGGTTCCCGAGAGCGTGAGATCGCACTATGAGCTTCTGGGTCAGACGGCGTCATCCTGCGTCCAGTGTCGCGCATGTGAAAAGCGATGCCCCTTCGGCGTTAAGGTCGCCGACCGAATGAAGAAGACCGCCGAGCTCTTCGGACGCTGACGTTACGCGCGCTTGACGAACTGTCTAAAGCGCCGCCGACGCCTCCCGTCTGCGGCGCTTTTTTATGCGTAAAACGCCCAAAAAACGCCATGGTCGCCGAGCGGAGATTGAAGAACGAGTCGCGAGTCGGTACAATCCATAGCGGTAGTCGCGCGCGCTTGGAGCGTGAGGCACGACAGGGAGAAATCGGGACGTCGCGTGGATCGTCGTCGTCAAGACGGCGTTCGGTTTGCCGGCGAGGAGCGATAGACGCTGGAATGAAAGTCAAAGCTTTACTTGCGCGAGAATTGAGCGGCTGGAAACCGCGGCAGGTCGTCTGGATGACGTTTGCGACGCTGACGATTCTCGGGACGTCGCTGTGGCAGGGCGAAACGCCGATCGGCGTTCTGACGGCGCTCACGGGCGTCGTTTGCGTGATTCTCTGCGGGATGGGACGAGTTTCGAATTATTTCTTTGGCACGATCAACACGCTTCTTTACGCGTACATGGCGTGGAACGCCAAATATTACGGCGACGTCATGCTGAATTTGCTCTTTTATTTCCCGACCAATATCGTCGGCTGGGTCGAATGGAGCCGGAACGTAGATTCTGAAACGAACGCGGTCTATAAGAAACGAATGAATCTCAAACAAAACGTCCTGCTTGCGGCGGTTTGCGTCGTGACCGTGTACGGTTACGGTCTCGTCCTGAAATCAATGGGTGGCGCTCTGCCGATGATCGACAGCATGAGCACGGTTCTTTCCGTAATAGCGCAGATACTCATGATCAAACGCTTTACGGAACAGTGGCTCGTCTGGATCGCGGTCGACGTCGTCTCTGTGATCATGTGGATCGCGGCGCTTATGACGGAGGGCGCGAGCGTCGCTGTGCTGGTTATGTGGTGCGTTTTCCTCGCCAACGCGATTATTATGTATGTGAAATGGTTCAACGAGTCCAGACGGCAGGATGAAAGAGAGACGCCAGAAAACGGGGGAGCGTGAGATGGTTTACGGCAGGAAGTACGCGGTCGGCATGTACGGAGGTTCGTTTAATCCGTTGCACTTAGGGCATCTTGAATGTATCATTAAGGCGGCGGGGCTTTGCGGGGAACTGTATATTGTGATTTCCCACCGCGACGACGAAACGGACGTTCCGCTCAAGGTTAAGATCAGATGGGTCTATCAGCTGACCAAGCACCTCGGCAACGTGAGGATCGTCCCGCTGAAGGACAGGGTCGCGAATAAGAAGGATTACACGGAAGAACTGTGGGACGCGGACAGCAAAATCGTCAAAGAGCAGATCGGTAAGAAGATCGACGTCGTTTTTTGCGGAAGCGATTACGACGAGGACAGCTTTTGGAATCGATGCTACGAAGAGTCGGAATTTGTCGTCTTTCCGCGCAACGAATACAATTCGACGGAAATCAGAAAGAACGTCTACGCGCATTGGGACTGGCTCCCTCAGGTCGTTAGATCATATTATACGAAGAAAGTCCTGCTGATCGGAAGCGTAAGCGCGGGAAAGTCGACCCTTACCGTCAACCTTGCCCATTTCTTTAACACGGTCTATCTTGAGGAGGTTGGGAGAGAACTCTCGGCGCTCTCCGGGACGGACGCGTACATGCTGCCCGAGGATTTTACCGCAATCCTCGTCGAGCATAAAGCGAAGGAACTCAGGTTGCTCGAGCGTAGCGACAAGGTTCTTTTTGAGGACACAGATTGTCTCGTGACGAAATTCTTTCTGGATTTTCTCAAGAATGAAGAAGCGGAGAAAAACGGCAAACTGGCGGACGCGATCGCGGCGCTCAATTCGTACGACCTGATTCTCTTTCTGGAGCCTGACGTCGAGTGGGTCCAGGACGGCGATCGGAGCGAAGTCATGGCGGCGGATCGAAAGAAATACAGCGAGTCGCTCAAAAAATACTACGACGAGCACGGGTTCAAGTATAAGACGATCTCCGGCGACTATAACAGCCGATTTGATCAGGCGGTGAAATACGTGAGAGAATTACTGGGCATGAAACAATGAGTAGCGCTCCGAGGAAACGCCGCTGTTCCCCGGCAGTTCGCCGCTATAGACGCTTGGAGAAAAACGAGTCTGAGTTGTCTTTTTGCCAAACGTCGGAATAAAATTTCGCCAATCGTCGGAAAATCATTTGGCCAATCGTCGGAAAAATTTTTGGCCAATCGTCGGTTTTTTGTTGTTTTTCTTTTCGTCTCATGTTATGATCAGTAGCGACGGAGGCGAATCATGGAGAATTATCGAAAAAGAATTGCGGACGCGATTTTACTTCGGAAGCTTGAAGGCAAAGGCGCCGTCCTGATCGAGAGTCCATACCGACCTGAAAAAGCTCCCCGGCTATCCTGAGAAAACGAGACCCGCGTTCTACTCTACCTCCGTCGATTTTCGCGTCGTTCTGAAAAATATGAATTACAACATGCACGGCGGCGAACAGTATACCACGCATGACGCCGATAGCGACGCGAAAAAACCGCTTAGGTAGAAATTTGTTCCGAGGCAGGAAGCCGCGAGGACTTTAATGCGGATATTGAAAAGTATGTCAAATACTACGATGAACAGCGTCATTGTTATGCTCTCTGGTATGACTCCCTGAACAATTCTCAGGAATAAATACGCCGTAACTT
>CACYBR010000366.1 GCA_902772705.1 uncultured Planctomycetota bacterium | reverse complement strand
TGGATCCTGCGCGGAGATAATTCCAATTGGTCCGGCGTTGTCGCGCTTTACGACAATAACGCGCGGTTGACGCTTGGTTCTAAGAACGCCGGTTCCGCCGACTCGACGATTAACTTCGGCGCGCTCGGCGCGCTCAACGTCGACGAATCGACGACGGTTGGAACGTTGAACTTTGACAACAACCTCGGCATTAACGTCGCTTCCGGCAAGACGCTTACGCTCAACAATCTGTCGAGCGCCGTGATGTGGCTCGACGATTCCGTTTTAACGGTCGACGGCGGCGGAACCGTTAAGCTCGTCGATGGCGCAGGTCGCGCGTATTACGGCGAAACGCTTGTGACGAACGGCTCGACGCTCGCTCTTACCGGCGACGCGACGGCGGACACGGAATACGGCGCTTACCGTCGCGCGACGACGCTGACGAACGGCGGAACGCTCCTCATGGATTACACGGGGCAAGGTCCGGACGGAACTTGGACTTCGCTCTGGGGAACCGACATTAATGTCGACGGCGAGGGCGCAATCACCGTCAAAGACGCGCTCAAACGCAATTCGGACGGTTCTTCGTTCTTCGCGGGAACAGTCGATATGAACGAAAAAATCGCGTTCCTCAACGAGAATGGAAACCAGCTGACTTTCAACGTCGACAACGAATATGCGACCGTCCAGTTGCATAGCCTTATCGAGGGAACGGGCGACCTTGTCAAGACGGGAGCGGGAACGCTAATTCTCGACGGAACTGGCGATTTTGGCTCCGCGACGGTCAGGTCGGGCGTTCTCCAGCTTGGAACGGACGCGGCCTCGATGAACGATCAACTCGGCAATGCCGCCGTCACGATTTCAGGGGGCGTCCTGTCCGGTTGGACTGATTCGCTCGGTTCCGTCAACCTCCAGTCGGGCGTTCTCAATATGCTTAAAACGGGAACGGTGCTGCTGAACGATTCCGAATCGGCGCTGACCATGGACGGCGGCACGATTTACGTCAACGTTCTCGACGCGGACAATTACACGAATTTCCAGACCGCCGACAACAACGCGACGGTCGAACTCAACGGCGGCGTGTTCTACATCGACACGTCTTCGAGCGAATCGGAGCTTGCAGGCGGTTCGTCGATGACGATTCTCTCGACGGGCGAAGGCAAACTGATTGCGGATAAATCGAAGATTGTGATCTACGACGATATTTCCGGCAAACGCTTCGTCGTCGATCCCGACGCTCTCGACGAGGGACAGCTGAAGTTCCTGCTTAAAGATTCGCGCTTTGCGGACGCCGCGACGTCGGCGAACGAAAAGGCGGTTGGCGAATACCTCGACGGCTGGCTCGATTCCGGCGAAATCGACCCGGATACGAACGACCTCCTCAACGAGCTTGAGACGGTCGTCGCGAGCGATCCCGGCGCGCTGAATCAGCTTACCGGCGAGCTTCGATTCTCGACGTTCAAAGCGCAGGTTCACGCTCACAATCTGATTCGTCAGACGCTGACGCAGAACATTCTTCCCGACTCGACGAACGGCGTCACGCTCTCGGCGATTCGAGGACAGAGCTACGACGACGCGACCGACGGTCTGACCGGCTGGGCGACGGCGCTTGGCGCGTCCGGCAAAGCCGATGATTACAAAGGAACGTCCGGGTACGACTTCGGTCTCCTCGGCGGCATGGTTGGACTCGAGGTTGGCTCCACGGCGACGAATCAGTTTGGAGTCTTCTTCGTCTACGACAATCTGCAACTCGACGCGAACGCCGCGCTCGGCAAGGTCAAACTCAACGAGGAGCAGTTCGGAACGTATCTGCGCTTCTCCGACTGCTACGGATACACGTTTGCGACGGGGACGATCGGAATCTCCGATTATGACGTCGCTCGGGGAATCCTCCTGCCCGACTACACGCCGCTGAGATATAAGGGAGCGGCCGACGGCTGGTCCGGCAGCGCGTACCTAGAACGCGGCTTTACGTTCACGTTGTCCGGCTCCGATCTCCAGCCTTACGGCGGTTTGCAGTACACGCATCTTCACGCGGACAAGTTCTCCGAAGCGGGCGCGCTTACCACGCTCGGAGTCAAGGGACCTGACGTCGATTACAACAGCTTAGAAGGCGTTCTCGGCGTGCGTTGGCTCAAGTCGACGCTCGTTGGCGCGAGTCAGTTTGACGTCAACGCTTACGCAAACTGGACGCATGAGTTCCTCGACGAAGCTCCCGACGGCTACGTCGCGCTCGCCGGTCGTTCCGACGGTTCCTTCCGCGTGATCGGCAACGGTTTAGGACGCGATTGGGTCTACGCGGGACTCGGCGGCAAACTGCACGTGAACGACTGCTTCAGCGTCTACGGCGGCGCGGACGTTCAGGTCAACAAGTACACGACGTACGTCAACGGTCACGCGGGCATGGCCTACACGTGGTGACGTCAATCCGGACGACGCGAACAGAGCGTCGTCCATAGAGAATCGGCGAGCCGACGTCTTCAAACGAGGACGTCGGCTCCCTTGCTTTGAGAAAGGGGATTCGTTATTTTTCTTTTTGGAAAAAAGAGAAATACCCCGTTGACGGTTTTGAAACTGAGGATAGAATGAACGCGTTCTTGTTGAGGCTTGCGGGTTTCACTCAAGGACGTTCCTTCGGGGAGTTAGCTCAGTTGGGAGAGCGCGACGTTCGCAATGTCGAGGTCGAGGGTTCGACTCCCTTACTCT
>CACYBR010000365.1 GCA_902772705.1 uncultured Planctomycetota bacterium | reverse complement strand
GCGATCGTGTTTTCCGCGAGCGTCGGCGCGCCAAAGCTCGTGCCGCGATCGACGGCGGCGTGGAGCGCTTCGGTCACGCGGGAATCGCGGTGTCCAAGAATCATCGGGCCCCACGAAAGGACGTAGTCGATATAGCGATTGCCGTCGACGTCGAACATCCACGGGCCTTCGGCGCGATCAAAGACGACGGGCGTTCCTCCGACGCCGCCAAACGCGCGCGCTGGGCTGTTCACGCCGCCGGGAATCAGGGTTAACGCTTTTTCGAAAATCTCACGACTCTTAGCACGATTCATATCGTTCAGTCCTCTCAACGACAAAAAGACACGTTCAAACTGGCGGCAAAAACAGACGTTTTCACGGGTTTCTTCCGAACGTCGGTCAGTATAACACCGGGGGGCGCGAGCCGCAAGAGCCGGGAGCCGCCGAGACTTTGACCCTGAGCCGGGTCGACGGTATAATGAGGCGCGACGCTCGGCGATCGTCGCCGAACCGCGTTCATTCGTTGTCAAAGGTCTTTCCCATGACTTCTATCCCTTCGGAATCGAATCGTTCCTTTCGGGAGCGCGCGCTGAGAGCGCTTCATGACGAGGCGCCCTCCGACGACGTTCGCTCGTGTTTTGCTCAGGACGAGCGATACTGTCTTTTCGCGAGTTCGTTCGTCGAGGACAAAGGCGTTGAGTTTCTCATTGAGTTTCCGCTCGCGTCAGGATCGGGGACGCCGTCGTCGCTCGACGCGCGCTTTGAGCTTCGCGCCGAGGGTAATCCCGTCTTTGAAGGAATCTGGCGCGCGGAGGCGTTCGTCGACGGTCAAGACCTCGCGCCGGAAGGTCCCTGGGAAACGGTCTGCGTCGATCCGTCGGACGCGTACGCGTTTTGCGAACGTTCGATCGCCGTGTCGGGCGGCAGACGGTTCTCGCGGCGCGTTTGTCTTGCCTACAACGAATCGTTGCTGCTCGTCGCGGACGAATTGCTTCCGTCGCCGAGAGAGCGGCGGACTCCGCGAGAACGTTCGACGCGCGCGTTCTTGCCATTTGCGCGGGAAGCGACCGCGCGAACCGACCGGGAAGCGCGCGAAACGCTCCTCGTCTCGACCGAATCTGGCGCGACGCTTGGACGCGTCTTTCCCATTGGGCTGCCGGAATGGCGCGGCGACGCGTCCCGGGGCGAGCTTGCCGAGCATGCCTCGCCCGCAGGTCTCGAGCTGACGACGAGGTCGACCGGCGCGACGCTCTTCGCGCCGCTGATATTTGACTTCAACGTTCGGCGCGCCGCGCGTCCCTGCTCATGGCGTCCGCTGACGGTCGGCGAAAACATGTCGCGCGCGAACGAGGACGACGCCGTTGGAAGAAAGCTTCAGCTCGGGACGGAGCAGTTCGTGCTGTACGCGTCGACGTCGGAGGAACCGGCGATTCGTTCGATTCTCAGCCGTAATCTTTTATCCGACTTCATGTTTGGAAAATTTCTGGCGTCGCGCGGGGTCGTTCCGATACTCGACGTTGAAGTCGACGAGGAACAGAGTCGCGCGTCGTAACGTCCAAAAGCGAGTCGTCGTCGCGCTCAACCGCCGGCGCCTTTTACCTTCGGGAACAAACGAAAGTTACTTCCAGATATCGGCCATGGTCCAGACCCTGACGTCGACGGTCCTCGCGTTTTCGACGCGAAGGATCGGCGCGGGATTCCCTTCCTGAAAGACAAAGCATCGTGCGATCTGAGATAATCCGTCGTTCGCGAAAATCTCGAAGGACGTCAGGTCAAGCGCAAGTCGCAGCTTAATCTTTCCGTCGACGACCGCCAGAGGCGCGACGATCCCTTCATGCTTCATCGTACCGGAGTCGGGATCGAGTTCAATGCGGCGACCGCGCGCCTCAACCACAACGACTCCGTCTTCTGGTTCCAGAACGATTTCGTAGTCAAGCAGGTTGAAATCTTTCGGATCGCTTTCCTTCGGAACGAACGTTTTGACGTTTCCAGACTCCAGAATCGCAAGGGAAACGGCCTCGTTTCGCAACGTTTCGAACTCTTTGACCGGAAAGACGAAGAGCCGTATCCCTTCGGGAGTCGTTCTCAGCGTGAGCTCGCGCGGAACGGTAAACTGCTGATTGAAAGGCATAAAGGGATAACCGCCCCAGTTCATCCACGAAAGCTGAACGCGGCGCCCGGGCGTGTCGGAAAACGTCTGCGCGGCATAATCGTTCCCGCCCCATTTCGCGTCTAAAGGTTCTGACGTCTTTTCGAACGTCGTTCCGTCGAAGTTGCCGAGCAGATATTTCCCATTGCCGCCCCAAAAGACCCAGAGCTTATTATTCTCGTCGCCGTCGACGGGCAACTCGAACATATCGGGACATTCTGAACATCCAAGCTTTTCGATTTTGCAGAGCAAGTCCCATGATTTCAGATCGCTGGATCCGAAAAGCGCGTAATCTTCTCCGTCGAGATAGAGAGCGACGACCCATTTCCTTGTCGGCTCATGCCAGAAGATCCGGGGATCGCGATTACCGCCGATAAAGTGCGGAAGCGTCGGGTTCCCTCCGTATTTCGTGAACGTCCTGCCGTCGTCAAGGGAATACGCGAGATTCTGCGTGATCGACGCCCCATAACGCATGTCCATTCCGTTGCAGGTAAACATGACGACGAAGGGAGGCGGACCGTCAGGATCAGTCTGGAATCCTGTCGTGTTCCTGAAATCAACCGCGCCGCTGCCAGAATAGATTGTCCCGAGGCGATCTGGATAAAGGACGTCCCCTTCTTCGACCCAATGGACGAGATCGCGGCTCGTCGCGTGCCCCCACGTCTGGTTGCCCCCATTGACGCTGAAGGGATTGTGCTGATAGAAAAGATGGTATCGCCCGTTATAGAACGTCAGGCCGTTCGGATCGTTCATCCAGCCATACCGGGGCGAAAAATGCAACCTGGGACGGTATTTTTCGTCATAGGAGCGCGCGCCGCCGTAGAGTTCGTCGGAAAAAGTCAGTGAGGCGAACTCTTCCGTCTGTTCCGCGCGTTCCACGATGAATCGACATTTTTTTCCGATCCAGGGTTCCAGATCAAGACACGCGTTAAAATCAAAAGGTTCTTTCTCGTCCGTCGCGCGCGTCAGCGGCGCGGCAAATTCGCGAACGACCTCGCCGTCGACTTCCACACGAACCCAGTTCTGCGTTCTCATCGGCTTCACTGGTATCAGCAGATATCGCGCGACGATTTCGAGTTCGCGCGTATGTTCGACGCCTTCAAGTTTTCGATCGCTAAGCATGATCTGATCGACGCTTAAATGGCCCCATCCGCCAACGGCGTCGTCGACGACGCGGATCCGCGCTTTTTGACCGACCAGCTCTGTTACGTCCCAAGAGACCCAGTCAAGGGATTCCGAACCGCCGGGAACCGTGTTCGGTCCGGTCGCGACGCGCGCGACCTCGCCGGCGACGACAAGCTCGACGCGCAATCCCTCGACGCCGCCCCCTCCTATCAGGAAATTGACAAAGGGGCGCGTGAGCTCAATTTCAGGCGACGTCAGGACGCCCGAGGCGACGTCGCCGCCGTGACACGAATTGGCGAGTCCTTTCCCTTCAAATCCAAAGACGTCGCCCTGCGCGTCGACGCGTCCTCGCGCCGGTCCTGCGCCAAAGGCGGATCCTTCGACGTTCCAGTCGCCAAAGTCGTCCCCTTCAAAATCGGCGACGACGACGTCGGGACGCGCGTCTTCGGCAAAGCCTCCGGCGCAGAACACGAAAAAGAAAACTGCCGGCAGAACCAGCGCCGACGCCTGAAAAAAAACGATCCGCATCGTCGTACCCCTGACGCGCCTTTGTGACGGCGCGGCTGATTATGCAATAAAAAAACGCGGCGCCGTCGTCCACTGACGTCGACGCCGCGCGTTCGTTTCACAGGGTCATGAACGCTGTCAATTCCAGACGCTCTTCATCGGCCAGACGCGCGCGTCGACGTTTTTCGCGTTCACAACGTTAAGGATCGGCGCGTTGTTCTCCTCTTCGGGAACGAAGCATTTGGCGATCTGAGAGAGGCCGTCGTTGGCGAAGATTTCAAAGGACGCCGTGTCAAGCACGAGTCGAAGCTTGATCTTGCCGTCGACAACCGCCAGCGGCGCGACGACCCCCTCGTAAGTCATCGTCTTCGCCGCCGGATCGAGTTCGATTCTGCGCCCACGCGCCTCCACGACGGTCACGCCTTCGCCGGGCGTCAATTCGAGCTCATAGTCGAGAAGATTGTAGTCCTTCGAGTCGCCGTTCTGAGGAACGAAAGTCTGGCTCTTCTCGTCGCCGCTGTACGACGTCGTAAATTTGATCGGGTCGCCGCGGAGCGACGCGACTTCCACAACGGGATTGACGCAGAGTCGCACGCCGTCGGGGGTCGTGCGCAGCGTGAGCTCGCGCGGAACCGTAAACTGCTGATTGAAGGGCATGCCGGGATACTCGCCGCCGTTCATCCACGAAAACTGGATCCGACGCCCGGGCGTGTCGGAATAAGACTGAGCGGCGTAGTCGTTGCCGCCCCATTTTGCGTCGAGCGGTTCAGAGAGGCGTTCGAAATTCACGCCGTCGAAGGCGCCGAGCAGGTATTTGCCGTTGCCGCCCCAGAAGACCCAGAGCTTGTTATTCTCGTCGCCGTCCACGGGCAGCTCGAAAATATCGGGACATTCGGAGCATCCGAGCTTTTCGATCGAGCATAGCTGTTCCCAGGACTTAAGGTCCTTCGAACCGAAGAGGGCGTAATCTTCGCCGTCCATATAGAGCGCGACGACCCATTTCTGCGTCGGTTCATGCCAGAAGATCTTCGGGTCGCGGTTGCCGCCGACGATATGCGGAATCGTCGGGTTGCCCTCGTATTTCGTGAACGTCTTGCCGCCGTCGACGGAATACGCGAGACACTGCGACGCGGGCTCGCCATAGCGCATACTCGGGCCGTTGGCGGTGTACATCAGGACAAAGGGCGGGAACTTCGGATCCGTCTGGAACCCTGTCGTATTCCTGACGTCGACCGCGCCGCTTCCGGAGAACATCGTTCCGAGCCGGTCGGGATAGAGCGCGTCCCCCTGCTCCGTCCAGTGCAGGAGATCGGG
>CACYBR010000364.1 GCA_902772705.1 uncultured Planctomycetota bacterium | reverse complement strand
CGCGTGACGCGCTGAAGCGGCACGCCGTAGGACGTGACAAACTGAACCGTCGGGGTCGCGGCGACGCCAAAGACGTCGCAGAGCCTGTCGCTGGCTGGATCGTTGACGTCGACCTCGAGACAGACAAACGATTTCGACATACGCTCGACGTCGGGATCAACAAAAGCGTTGAGCATCATCTGACGGCTAAAGCGACAGTTGTCCGCCATGAAGAAAACAAGAATAGGCTTGTTTTCACGACGCGCAAGCGTCAACGCTTCGTCGTAGTTTGTCAGAAAGGCGACGCGTTCGTTCGCCTGCTCCGAGTCTATCGGCGTGTTGGCGCGAAGCGATTCGTTCGTAAGGTTGCGTTCCCCCATCAGAGAGAAGCAACCAAAGAAAAGAAACGCCGCGAGCCCCACCGCGCTAAAAATCGTTTTCCTGTTCATAACGGCCTCATCAATCCTCGACGCAACCGCAGGCGCGTCCGACGCCTGAATTTCTCGCCCCGCGATCGCGTCGACCGCAGGTTAAGACGAGAAGTCGACACATTCCGTGCAAGTCCTTCGCGTATATCCTTTATCGATAAAATACCCCTGAAGCTTAAGTATAATTTTAACGTTCTCAAAGGTTCTTCCGGTTATGCCACAAACTCTCCGCTCGGAGCAAAACTGTGACGTTACGACCATTCTTCATTTTATTCATATTATCTGTTTTAACTAACCAAACGACGTTCATAAATTGACCAAGACAAGCTGTTCGAATATTTGTATTTTAAATGAAACAACCCTTGAAACGCTTGACGTCAGAAGAAGGAAAAGTCACAATATAGTCGGCGCTTCCTGCATTATTGAAGTAAGAAGCGCGCGCGTCGAAGCCGAGGTTTGGACGCCGACGCGCCCGGTTCCTGCGCTCCCTCACAAGGAACCTCACAAGGAACCTCACAAGGAACCTCACAAGGAACCTCACAAGGAGAATCGTAATGACTGAAACCATATTCCACGAAACCGTCCCCCAGGAGAAAATCCGGACGCGTTCTAAAAAAATTCTCTCGTTCCTGCTCGCGCTCGCGGTCGTGTGCGTTTTCATCCACAGTTACCGCGATAAGTCGGCGAGTATGATTCAAGCGGACGACCTTAAAACGGCGAGCCACGAGAAAGGCGAGATTGTCGATTACAGAGCCCAGTTCTACGCCGTGCAGGATAAGGAGTATGGACCGCCTGAGGAAAACGGATGGCGACTGATCCTTCAGGCGCTCGGGCCGCGCGCGCTCGAGCAGGTCGATCTTGCGGAGACTGTTCCATGGGAAGAGTTTCCAACCAACGACAAGTCTAAGAAATGGTTTAACGGTCAGTGGACGTGGCTCTGCAAAAAGTTCAAGCTTGATCCCCATAAGCGACCGACGATGCTCGACCGTATGCCCCTCTGGGGTTACGTCGGCAAATACGGACTTACTGGCAAAGAGCCGGAACCGGGTAAGAACGATTTTAAAGGGTTCTATTACGAGAATGGCCAAAAACATCCCGCCAGAATAGACAGCGGTCGCGCCTATGACACGCTGATGGCTAAACCATGGACGGCGAAGGAATATCCGGTCGCGGCCAAATGGATTGAAGAGAACGCTGATTTCTACGATCTCCTTGCCAAAGCGGCGAGATCGCCCAAGCTCGGATGCTGGCATTACGTGCCAAAATCCGAAAAGGGCGGTTTTATCGGAACGCTCCTTCCCGACGTTCAGGCGACTCGTGAATTCGCAAGACTGCTCCAGATTCGCGCGTGTTATCGCGTCGGCTCGGGCGATCTTTCCGGCGCGATCGACGACGTCGAGACCATAACGCTCTTCGGAAGCGCGTTGTTCAAACCTGAAATGGGCTGTCTCGTGGAACGGCTCGTGGGACTCTCATGCCTTGGCGTCGCGTTCGGCGTTCCGCTCTTTGAAAACCCTGACGTTCCGCCGACGAAAAAAGAAATTGCAAGAATCGCCGAACTCAGAGCGTCTGTCTACCGAAGCTGTCTGACAGAAGACGCCTGCCAACGCGCGCTCAAGGGAGAAGCGACCTTTTTCGGCTATGGCGCCTATGCCGATTTGCTGGCGATGCGCCGACAGGGTAAGCCTGTATGGCAGTATTTTTATGGGGCGGACGAGCCGATCTCCGCTCCTGAAAAATTGTTCGGATGGTTTCTCTTTAACGCGCCTCAGGTGGACGACGCCAAGTCGTTTCAAATCTTTAAGAAGCTATACGATTCCGTTCTTGAGGACAAAGAGGGCGACGCGCTTATTAAAATCCATCAAAAGTCGACTTCTCCCTCTCTCCTGACGCGATCGACCGAAGAAAAACTCGCTGTCATTGCCGCCTCGCAATTGGTTCCCGCGGTCAATTCGGCGAAAGAAGCTTTTTCAAGAATGGGATGCGTCGCGCGAATCGGAACGATCACGGCGGCGCTCTACGCCTACCGCGCGGATCACGGAACGTTGCCGCCCGCCTTCACGGTCGATAAAAACGGCAAGCCGCT
>CACYBR010000363.1 GCA_902772705.1 uncultured Planctomycetota bacterium | reverse complement strand
TCCTGACCCTCAAACCGCAACCGCACGACCGTCTTCTCGCCATTGTCGAAGAAGCGAACGACCTTCGCGGGCGCCGGGGCGGATTCCGGGTTAAGCTGATCGGCGGCGAGAACGAGATCGCCGGGGCGCAGCGTCTCGATCGCGCGGCGCGAGCCGTCCGCCATGAGGACTGGCGTTCCCGCGACGAAGCAGACCTCGTAATCGAACGTCGGGTTCGTAAAGATTCCCGAAAACGTCATTTTATGGATATTGGTTTTAGCTGCATATTTGCCTGTATTTGTAGTCTATGACGTTCATTCTGTTTCGTCGCGCGTCAGAAGGTCGACTCCATCAGCTCTCTGGCGCGCTGAAGATACCTCGCCGCCTCTGCAGGATTTTTACGCACCTTCGCATTGCCGACCGAATAGATCTCCGCGAGTCGTATGCACGCGTCAGCCTCGCCCAGCTCCGCGCTTCTGCGAAGCCATGTCTCCTCTTCCTTCAGATCTGCGGCGACGCCCTGTCCTGAAAGACAACATCTCGCGAGCCGCAGACAACATCGTCCGTCCCCCAGCCTCGCGCCCTTACGGAACCAGTCGACGCCGCGCGACATGTCCTTTTCAACGAGCTCGCCGTCAAAATAGAGACGTCCCAATTCAAAACACGCGCCCTTGACGTCCGCGTCGCCGGCGAGTTTAAGCTGCGTTATCGCCTCTTCGACGTTCTTTTCGACCCCGTCGCCATAGAGATATCCAAGTCCCAGCCGATAGCGCGACTCGCCGTCCCCCAGTTCCGCGCCACGCCGATACAGCTTCATTGCTTCAGACATATCGCGTTCAACGAAAAATCCGTTGACATAGAAAGACGCGAGATCGACAAACGCGTTTGCGTACCCCAGTTGCGCGCCCTTGTGCGACCAGCGAAACGACTCCTCCGGATCGCGCTCGACTCCGTCGCCGACGAGATAACAAAACGCGAGATTCGCGCACGCTTCGCCGCTTCCATACTCCGCGCCATGACGGAATAGTTCAACCGCCTTCGCCACGTCGCTTTCGACTCCGAGTCCGCGCGAATAACACACGCCGAGATAATTGCACGCTCTGCCGCTCTTAAGCTCCGCGCCCCTGCGATACATTTCAATCGCCTTCTCCGGCGCCGCGTCGACTCCGAGTCCGTTCTGATAACAGAATCCCAGATTCGCGCAACAGTCTCCGTTTCCCTTCTCGACGCCTTTGCGATACCATTCGATCGCCTCACGCGGATCGCGCTCGACGCCGATTCCATCCATATAGCACACGCCAAGCCCCAAATACGCCCGGCTGTTCTCAAGCTCCGCGCCCTTGCGGAAATATCGAACCGCTTCCTCGGGATCCTTATCAACGCCGCGACCGGCGACGTAACACGCGCCCAGACTCGCGCACGACGCGCCATTATCGAGCGCCGCGCCGCGCCGGAAACAGCTTGCCGCTTCTTCGAAATCCTTATCGACTCCCTGACCCGTCTCATAGCACACGCCGAGGCTGAACCATGCCTCGCCGGATCCCAGTTCGGCTCCTTTTCGCAGTAGCGCAATCGCTTCGCTCCAATTCTGCTCGACGCCGTCCCCCTTCGCGTACAGACCGCCCAGAAACGCGTACGAACGCGCGTCGTTGAGTTCGACGCCCCTGCGCGCCCATTTCGACGCCTCGACAAGATCTCGCTCGCCGCCGTCTCGATAAAACCAGACCGCAAGCTTAAAACACGCCGTTCCATCGCCTTCGGCGGCCTTCTGGCGAAGCGTTTCGACCGGCGGTTCCGAAGAAGTTTCTTCTGGCTCGTTGGCGCGCGACGGCGCCAGAAACGACGACGTCGCGAGAAGGAGCGCGACGAATACGAGCGCGCGCGGCGCGATTTCTGTGAAAGAGCGCTTCATCTTTGACTGTTCTCACTGCGAAAAGGGTCGTCCGCTTTCAGACTCATTCTTCGACGTAGTTCAGGATCCGCAAATTTCGGAGTTTTCCGACGAACTGGTACGGAGAACTCTGGTCGGCGCAATACTGTCCGACAAATAGTTTTCCTGACCACGGATTGAACGCCGGAACACACTCTCGTTCGCCCACGACGGATCCGTTCTGTTCGATCCGTAATTTACTGCCGTCGAACGTCGCGACTACGTGAAGTTCCTTGCCGACAGGCGCCTCGACTGTCGCGTCGCAGTCGACGCCGCCAAAGTGAAAACGCCATTTTCCCTGGAAACGCTGCAGGAACCACCCGCTCTTATTCCATTGTCCGAAGCTCACAACGACCGGCATGTCGCCGCCGTCCCCGAGCGTGACGTCCAGCTCGAGCGTAAAGCGTCGCGCGCTGTTGTACTCCGGACGATGGGGATATTCAAGACGAGACCCCGGAACAAAGGTCGCGGCGCCATCGACGACCGTCACGTCTCCTGCGACCGTCACGTCGCCCTGCGGCGCGTCAAGCTCGGACGTCCAGCTTAAATCGTTCGCCCACGACGCGCGAAGCAACTCGAGTCGCGGCGCCGACGACGCTCGCGCGACGCGTTCGACCGGTTCTGACGCGACTCCACGACGAGAAACCGCCTGAACGCGATACGCGACGTCGACGTTCCCGGGCGCCGAACCGTCGACGAAGAACGTTCCGTAAATCGGCGTCGGAGTAATGAGCTCGGGCTCGGCGTCGCCGACTCTTCGCCATATCTGGAATCGGGTCGGAACGTCGAGGGAACGCTCCGCCTCGCGCCACGAAAGGACAATCTCTTCGATCTTGCCCGTCGCCTTGACGTCGAGCGGCTTCTGCGGCGCGTCGCATTCAGGAACCTCGACGACGCGTGAAATCGGATTCCCGTACTTCACGCGAAACGCGGGGTTGGCGCGGTCGTCGTCCGTCGCCATATAGGCGCTGCAGGTCCTTGGAGGATTGACGATTGGCGTAAGCTCATACCGAACGCGTCCGACGGGAGGCGCGACGTCGACAAATTCAAATCGTTCCGTCGTGGTCAGCAGCGTTTCCTTCTCCTTGCCGCCCGCGTCAACGACAAAGCGGCGCAACTCGAACACCAGTCCGATCGTACTCGCGGAGCGTTCCCACCGCAGCCAGACGGAACCGTCCCGGGCCGTCGTCGCGCTGAAGGCGATTTCACGCTCTGGCAGGTCGAGGGGGACAATCTGACGCGAGCGCCCCTCGACGACGCCGCCGGGCGCCTCGAAAGCGTTGGGCATGTCGACGCGCGGGTTTGTCAGCGTTTTGGCGCGCGCGTTTTCGATGATCGCAAGCATCTTCTGATACGTCTCGTTCTGACGCGATTCGAAGAGGCAAACCGGCTCGCCGCTCTCGTCCCATTCCCGCCATTCCTGCGTCGGAAACATCTTTAATTCCTTGACCGAATGTTCATACTGGCCGTTGGACATAATTCCGAGCCGTAGAAAATCCTGCGGAAACGCGCGGTCGCGGCACAGCGCGAGCCCGGCGCTGTTCTTTGGATCGTCGTCGGACTTCGCCAGCGGCGCGCGAAGGATTCTGCTCGACTCCGGGTTGGCGACGTTGATCCAGTCGTTTTCGAAACGTCGCGAATCCGCGTGACACTTCGCGCAACCGTTTTCAGGCGCGCGCATGATTGCGAGCAGTTCGCGTTTGGCGTCCTCGATCGGCGTAAGAATCGGTCCCGACGCGGTATAGTCCCATGTTCCGAAATAGATCCCGTTCGAGTCGATCCACGTAAAGACAAGTTCGCGTTCCTCGCGCGTGAGAAGGTCTTGGTGGACGGGATCATGGAGCAGCAGCTCGGCAAGAGGCGCTTTCGCGGAACCGTGCTCATACGGTTCGAAGAATTTGCAGGAATAATACGCCGTTCCGTTCATGCAACAGACGCCCGCGATAAGATCGACCTGATACTGATTGCGGCGCCGACTCGTGAGATTCTCGTAGCTGATATTGAAGAGCCGCGTCGGCGCGCCCGAAAGATCGAGCCCCGCCTCAAGGCGCTCGCCCCCGTGGCATGACACGCACTTCGCGTCCCAAATCGGCTGAATCTGCGACGGATAGTCGAGATATCCGCTCCCCCACGATTCGTCGCGCAGCTTCTCCACCGCGTCCTTCGGATAACGCGCGGCGCCAGCGCTGGTAAGCTGCGGCGGTCCGTATTCATGACATCCGACGCAGCTTCGCGTGACGCCCTGCGCCGCCTGAATGAACGTCCGCATACTGCGCACGAGACGATAATCCTTGTCGAGAAGCTGGAAATACACGGCGCGACCAGAGGGAACCTCAAAATAGACGGAGCCGTCCTCCTTAACCGGAACGATTCCATGATAGATCTTCGGGCTCCATGCGAGCGCGGCGGAGACCGAAAACGTCTGGTTGAGTCCGTTGTTTCCCGGAGACGCGGTAACGCGCGAGGTCTCCTCGACGACGCGCAGCCATTTGACGGCGCCGCGTTCGACGCCGTCGAGCCCGCGGTACACGTCGTTTACGAAAAAACGACCCGTCTTTTGCGAACGATCGACCGTTTCCGACGCAACGCGTGGAACGGGACGCGGAACGACCGGAATCGGCGAATGAAGGTCGATCGAATCGTCGTGAAGAACCTCGACGCGCTTCCCGGAACGATCGATCAGAAGGAGCGAATTGTAGACGCCCCTGGGCTGCGGCAGAACCGCGCCAATGCGTTCAGGCTGGTTCGGGTCGGTCGGTTTGGCGGTCGGCAACGGCTCGGAAATCATGCCCGAATAGAGGACGACGTCCTCGTTGAGCGCCCAGGGATCGCAGGACTGACCGCGATCAAACGTCGGGCAGTCGTGATATTCGAAATTGAAGATCGCCTTTTCGTCGTTTTTGTCTCCCGCCACGTCGACCATGGCGATCGCGCCGCGCGGCGGACCGTTATGCGCGGCAAATGTTCCAACGACGAGATTCGGCGCGCCGGGAACCTGCTTCGCCTGCAGGATCGACTCGGGAAAGACCATGTTGTTCGAATAGAGCGCCGTTTCGTTCGTACCGTCGGGAAAGACCGTCCACAGGCTCTGAATCGTCAGCGCGTTCTTGTCGATGTACTCCCAGCGTCCAAAGAGAACGCGTCCGTCGTCGAGAACGCTCGGGTTGAATTCCGTCACGTTATTGACAGAGATCGTATGGAGGTCGGAGCCGTCGGGATTGACGACAAAGAGAATCGCGACGCCGTTGTTCGCGCAGGGGACGAGTCCGGAGAATCGCGTCGACGTAAAGATAATGCGTCCGTCGGGCAAATACGCCGGCTGAACGTCGTGAAAGCCGCGTCCGCTCCCGCAGTACTCGCTTGAACACGCGTCCAGACTCGTAACCTTTCGCAGACCTTTTCCGTCGATTCCGATCTCGTACAGCTCCGTATTGCCGCGCTCTGCCCCCTTAAACGCAAAGACGACGCGTTTGGCGTCGTAGGAGAGAGCCGGCGACGAATAGACGCCTTCGCCGAGCGTTTCGGGCGTACGCGCGTCGATCACGGCGCGCACGATCTGTTTGTCCTTCGGCGCGGAAGGATTCTCCAGCACGTAGAGTCCGCCGCCGGGACGATACTGATAATACGTGTCGTAGATATGCAGCCCCTGATAATTGTGCTGTTTCGAGAAGAGAATCGGAAAATCGAGGAGCTCAAGGGACGCCTCGCTTTCGTCGACCTGCGCC